>JAEWJD010000027.1 GCA_023386765.1 Pseudomonadota bacterium
GCCCTGGGCAGCCCCACCCTTACCAGCGTGCTGCACGCGGATCGCTGGGACTATCCCTACTATTTCAAGCCCGGTTACGGCAAACCCCAGGAGCGCCAGTTCACGGTGTTCTTTGAACACGACCGGCTGGTGCGCTGGGTCGGCGACGAGCAGCCCGAGCTGCAGCCGTTCCAGATCGAACAGATCAACGCCAAGCAGGCTGTCGAGCAGGACGCGATGGAAAACCGCGCCATCGAACGCGCCGAGCAGATCGACGGCGTCAACTCCCAGGCCGAACTCCTGGCACCGGTCAACCCCGTTCTGGACACGACCAACGAACCCGGGTCTTCGCCCGAACCATTGCTGTAAACAAGGACAATCATGCGCATTGCAATTGCTGGAGCCAGTGGCCGCATGGGCCAGATGCTGATCGAAGCGGTGCTCGGCACCGAAGGCGTCGAGCTCACGGTGGCCCTGGACCGCAAGGACTCCTCCTCGCTGGGTCGCGACGCCGGCGCTCTGCTGGGCCGCGAAACGGGCGTCGCCATCACCGACGACCTGGACGCACTGGCCCAGGCCGACTGCCTGATTGATTTCACGCGCCCGGAAGGCACGCTGGCGCATCTGCAGGCCTGCGTGCGCCACGGCACCCGCATCGTCATCGGCACGACGGGCTTCGATGACGCCGGACGGGCCGCCATCGACGTCGCCGCCCAGAAAATCGCCGTGGTGTTCGCACCCAACATGAGCGTGGGCGTGAACGCCACCCTCAAGATTCTCGACCTGGCCGCCCGCATCCTGAACAGCGGCTACGACGTCGAAGTCTTCGAAGCGCACCACCGCAACAAGGTCGACGCTCCCTCGGGCACCGCCCTGGCCATGGGTGAAACCATCGCCTCGGCCTGGGATGTGGCCCTGCCCGACGTGGCGACCTGGGCGCGTCACGGCGAAACCGGCCCTCGGGAATCCGGCACCATCGGCTTTTCCGTGGTGCGCGGCGGCGATATCGTCGGCGATCACACGGTGTACTTCTGCGGCCCGGGCGAGCGCATCGAGATCACCCACCGCTCCAGCAGCCGCGCCACCTATGCGCAAGGTGCCGTACGCGCGGCGCGCTTCCTGGACGACAAGCACCACGGCCTGTTCGACATGCAGGCCGTACTCGGCCTCTGAGCCCGCCCAGCCCGAAAAAAGCCCGCATCATCGCGGGCTTTTTTTCATTGGCGCACGATTATCGGCTCGGGCTCCAGGGCCACGCCGAAACGGGCAGCCACCTCGGCCTGGATGGCTTGGGCCAGGCCCAGAATGTCGTCTGCCGTGGCACCGCCCCGATTCACCAGCACCAAGGCTTGCCGGTCATGCACGGCTGCCGCCCCCAGGGCACGCCCCTTCCAGCCGCACTGGTCGATAAGCCAGCCTGCAGCCAGCTTGTAGCGGCCGTCAGGCTGGACATAGGAGACCAGATCCGGAAAGCGTGCCAGCAACTGCGCCCGAAGAGCCCCGCTGACCAGTGGATTCTTGAAAAAGCTGCCTGCGTTGCCGATCAGCGCCGGATCCGGCAACTTGGCACGCCGGATGGCGCACACGGCATCAAAAATGGCTCGCGCATCGGGCTGCTCCTGTTGCAGCGTCGGCCAGCGACGCAGATCCGGGTAGTCCAGCACCGGCTGCCAGGGACGCGGCAGGGCAAAGCGCACCGCTGTGATGATCCAGCGGCCTTCGCGCTTGAAACGGCTGTCGCGATACGCGAAACGACACTCGGCGGCCGACATCTCCACGGCTTCGCCGCGCGCCACATCCCAGGCGCTCAGGCTGTGGAAACGATCGGCCAGCTCGACGCCATAGGCGCCGATGTTCTGCACCGGCGCGGCCCCCACTGTGCCGGGAATCAGAGCCAGATTCTCCAGGCCGTCCCAGCCTTGCGACACGCAGTGCGCCACGAAGTCATGCCAGCACTCGCCTGCCGCCGCCTCGACGATCCAGGCATCGGCGCGCGCCTGCACCAGCCGGATCCCCTTGAATGCCACCCTCAGCACCAGCCCTTCAAGCACCTGCCCCAGGACCAGATTGCTGCCCCCCCCCAACGCCAGCCAATAGGGATAGCGCCGTGCCAGCGCCGAGACGGCAGGCAATTGGGCAGGATCGTCCAGGGACAGAAAAGCCGACGCTTCGCAGGCCAGGCCGAAGGTATTCAGGGAGCGCAGATCGTGCGCGGCGGGCAGGAGGGATACGGTTGACATTAAACCCGGGAGCTATGCTATAGTTTCGGTCTTCGCTCATGATACTTGAACGATGAATCAGTCGCAGGGCAGCTAAAAAAGCAGTTCAAGCTAGGCCGCGCGCTGATTCAGAAAGCCTTTCAACCCTGCCTGCCGGCAGTTTTGAAAGCGGGTTTTGCAGGAACTTATCAAGTACCTGCCAACGCAAAACCTGAAATTCATGTATAGTGCGCGCTTCGCTGGAAATACAAGCGAATATGCGGGAGTAGCTCAGTTGGTAGAGCGCAACCTTGCCAAGGTTGAGGTCGCGAGTTCGAGACTCGTCTCCCGCTCCAGAATTAGTCTCAAGGACATATCACTACTGTCTTTGGGCATAAAAAAACCGGACACACTGTGCCCGGTTTTTTTTCGCCTTACGCCTTGAGCGCTCATGCCCGCAAAGGGGTCTCCCGCTGCCCCGGCAGCGTAGCGAAGAAACCGGCGATCTCCGCCTGGGCGCGCTGACGGGCAGCCTGCAAAGCCTCCCGGCCCATCGCGGTGCCTTCCACCGCAAAGGCATGGAAGGACGTCAGGCCCATGGTCGCCATGGCCGCCTGCAGGTACGGCGTCAGGAAATCCGGCTGGCGCGCGCGCTCACCGGTAAACGGCCCCCCGGAGGCTGCCACCAGGAACACCGGCCGGTCCGCCAGCAAGCCCACCTTCCCTTCACGCGTCACGTTGAAGCTGTGCCGCACCCGCAATACGTGGTCGATCCAGGCCTTGAGGGCAGAGGGCACGGTGAAATTGTGCATCGGCGTGGCGATGACCAGGTAATCGGCCCCCGCCAGCGTGCGGATCAGGCCGTCGGATTCGCACAGCGTACCCGCCGCTCTCGCCGGGTCGGCCGGCGATCCCAACGTCAGGGCGTATTCCGCATCCACATGGGACAGTTGATTGACGTCGAAATCGACCAGTTCACGTCCCCGCAGCGCATCAGTGCGAGCCAAGGCTTCGACCACGAACTGGGACAGGCGATAGCTTTCCGACGCGGTCCCCCGCGGACTGCAGATCAAACGCAGGACACTCATGCCGCCAATCCTCCCAGGGGTTTGTCAAACCGCATGGCCCGACTCAACAGGCCGGCACGGAAATAAAAGCGTTGCGCAAGCGCATTGGCCAGCCCGGTGTCCAGCACCAGCCTGGCACAACCCGCCTTGAGCGCCATCGCCTCCAATGCCTGCAACAGCCGCGCGCCATGCTGCCCACCCCGCCGATCGGCGTCCGTGACCAGATCATCGACGTACAGGAAACGGCCGTAGATCAGGTTCTCCTGGTAACGATAACCCGCCAGCGCAAGAGGCCGCTCCCCCTCCCAAACCGCCAGCAAGGCGTAGTGCTGTTCCTGCATGCGCTCGACCCGCGCGAGAAAATCGGCCTCGTCGGCCAGATGAGGGCGCAGCGTCTGCATGAGGGCAAAGCAGGCACGCAGGGAAGCGGGGCTGTCGGGGGGGCGGATAGGCGGCAAAGGCATGGGGCGATCCTGTCATCGATGAAGTGCGTCCACCGGCATGATGGGCACAAGCATCATGTTAGAAATGCCATGCCATAATTTAAAGAACCATAATTCGGGATTCCGACTGGGCCATGATGACACTCCCCCCTGCTCCGGAGCCGGGCAACGGCGAGCCGCTCTACAAGCAAATCTACGAGCGCTTCAGAAGCGCCATTGCACAAGGCACTCTGCAAGCAGGCGATCGCATCCCATCGGCGCGCGCGCTCGCCAAAGAGCTTGGGGTCGCACGCGGCACGGTCGAAGGCGCCTATGGCCTGCTGCAGGCCGAGGGCTATGTGCAGCCTCGCGGACAGGCCGGCACCGTGGTGACACCCGGGCTGCGGGCACAACCCCGCACGCCCCCTCCCCCCAAGAACACGGGCGACGCCGACCTGTGGCGCCACCCCCCTGCCCTGCTTCCCTTTCAGATGGGTTTGCCCGCGCTGGACGCCTTCCCGCGCAAACTGTGGGCCCGGCTGGGCGCGCGGCAACTGCGCGCCACACAGGCCATCGATCTGTCCTATCCGCCGGTCAACGGCCTGCCATCACTGCGCACAGCCATCGCCAGCTATCTGCAGGTAGCACGCGGCATCGCGTGCACGCCCGAGCAAATCATCATCACCTCAGGCTACCGGGACAGCCTGAGCCTGATCGTGCGGACCTTGCTTCAGGGCGGCGATCAGGTCTGGGTCGAAGATCCCGGATATCCGCCCACCCGTGAGCTCTTACTGCACTCCGGTCTGCGCAGTGCGCCCGTCCCGGTCGATGCGCAGGGCCTGCAGGTGATGCAAGGCATCCAGCAATTCCCCGAGGCCCGGGCCGCCATCGTGACGCCGGCGCACCAGAGCCCGCTAAGCGTCACGCTGTCGCTGCCCCGGCGCCAGGCATTGCTGGAATGGGCCGAACGCCAGCAACGCTGGATCGTGGAAGATGATTACGACGGCGAGTATCGCTATGTGAGCCGGCCCCTGCCCGCTCTCAAGAGCCTGGACCGGCAGGGGCGCGTCATCTATGCCGGCACCTTCAGCAAGGTACTCTTCCCCGGCATCCGGCTGGCCTATCTGGTGGTGCCGCCGTCCCTGACCGCACGCTTCAGCCAGGCCAGCCGGATTCTGGGCAGCGGCATTCCGGGCCTGACCCAGGCCCTGGTCAGCACCTTCATGAGCGAAGGGCATTTCGCGCGCCACATCCAGCGCATGCGCCGACTGTATGCCGAGCGCCGCCGGGCCACCGTCGCAGGCCTGTCCAAGGTGTTTGGCACGGCCATGCCCATCGACCCGCAGCCCGGCGGCATGCACCTGCTGCTGCGGCTGCCGCCGGCATGCCACGACCATGCGCTCGCCCAGCGCATGGTCGTGCATGGCATCTATGCCCATGCCCTGTCGCAATGGAGCAGCGCCCCCGCGCCCGCCAACGGGCTGCTGATGGGCTTCACCAATATCGATTCCCAGGCGCGCGCCGAGGCGCTCGGCCACCGCATCCTGGCCCTGATGTAAGCCGGCGCCTCAGGAAAGCCCGGCCTGCTCCAGCCCGAAGGCGGCATCGGCCGAGCCCGGTGGCGTGCGAAAAGCGACGTTCAGGCGGTTCCAGCCGTTGATGCCCACCACGAGGAAAGTCAGGTCGCTGAGCTCCTCTTCGGAAAACTGGCCGCGAACCTCCCCATACAACGCATCGCCAATCCCTTGCGCCGACAGGAAGGTCAGCGCCTCGGTCCACGCCAGCGCTGCGCGCTCGCGCGCACTGAACAGCCCCGAGTCACGCCAGACCGCAACATGATGCAGGCGCAGCTCGCGCTCGCCGGCGATCCTGGCCTGTTTGACATGCATGTCCACGCAGAACGCGCAGCCGTTGATCTGCGACGCCCGCAGCGTGACCAGATCATGCAGCTCCCTGATCACTGCCTTCTTATTCAGGGCTTGGCTGAAATCCAGGAACTGCCGGGACAGATCGGCCGACACATCGAAGTAGTTCAGGCGTTGACGCATGGTATCCCCTCTGGAAAATGCGGACCGACGCCCGCCATCCGGCAATGTTGCAGCAAGCCGCCCACCCGCGACAGCGCCAAGAAAGGCGATTCGGCCTGGACCATGCGGCCCGGGCCAGGCAGGATCCACCGCTTGGCTCGCCCTCCGTTTTGACATGCCAGAAAAATCCGCTATACTCACGCCTCTTTCAGCAGTACCCAAGCGGGAGTAGCTCAGTTGGTAGAGCGCAACCTTGCCAAGGTTGAGGTCGCGAGTTCGAGACTCGTCTCCCGCTCCAGATTCGCCGGACAGCGCCCTGCCTGTCCGCAAAAAAAAGCCCCGGTCCCGGGGCTTTTTTTTATCCTCGCGATACGCACGGCCGGCGTGCCGGCTTTCGGGCATCAGCACGCTTTAGCGGCCCCTGAAGGCTGGCTCCCGCTTTTCCGAGAAAGCGTTCAACCCTTCCAGCACATCGTCACTCAGCGTGTAGGCATCCCAGGCCAGCAGCTCGCTGTCCAGCGCTGTGCTCAGGGGTTGCTCCAGTCCGTCGTTGACCAGGCGCTTGGTCACCGCCATGGACAGCGGGGAGTTGCGCAGAATAGCGGCGCAGACCTGCCTGACCCGCTCATCGAGCGCGTCATCGGGCGCGACCTCGCTCACGAGGCCCCACTCGAGCCATTGCCGCGCCGGAAACAGGCCGCCAGTAAACAGCAGATACTTGGCGATACTCACGGGAATCTTGCGCGGCAGGCGGATCGCGGCACCGCCTCCCGGAACAATGCCGTACCGGGCATGGCCATCGCCGATCTTCGCCGATTCGGCCGCGATGGCAAGGTCACAGGCGAGCAGCAGCTCCAACCCTCCCGCCACGGTGACGCCGTTGACCACAGCGATCGTGGGACAAGGGAATTTCTCTATTTTCAGGAAGGTGTCGCGGCACGCTTCGAGAAACCGGCGAAACCCAGGCGCATCGCGCGCCAGCACCTTCTCACGGAAGAACTTGAGATCGCCACCGGCACAGAAGGCGCGGCCCTCGCCGCGGATCAGCAGCACCCGGATATCGTCGCGCAGCTTGAGACGGTCGAGCTCCTGCGACAGCGCTTCCACTAGCGCATACGACAGCGCATTCATGGCTTGCGGCCGATTCAGGCGAACTTCGGCAATACCCGCCTCGACATGGGTCTTGATCAATGGAGGATGTGACATGTGAAGAATTCCTTGGATACTCCGACACGGCGTGTCAGGGCCTGGCGCGGGTTTGCAAGGCCTCATGCAGGACCCGAACAGCCTCGCGGTGCTCGGCCGACATCAATGCCTGTGCCTGCATGTTGGCGCTCATTTCGAGTGTGTCCGCCAGCCCGGCCTGCGCCCCGTAGCGGATCAGGCGCTTGGTGAGCCGGGCGGCGTACGGCGGCTGGGCGGCGATTCGGCGAGCCAACGCGAGCGCCTCGGCCAGGAGCGCATCGGCCGGCACCACCTTCGACACCAGGCCGATGCGCAGGGCCTCGTCGGCGTCGACCCTTTCACAGGTGAGCGCCATCTCCATCGCACGCGACACACCCACCACCCGCGGAAGAAACCAGGCTCCCCCATCGCCCGGGATCAATCCCACGCGCAGAAAGGCCTCCGAAAATGCCGCCTTGGGCGAGGCCAGCCGGATATCGCACATCAATGCGGCATCGCATCCTCCTCCCACCGCCGGGCCGTTGACCGCCGCGATCGTCGGAATGGCGATGTCATACAGCAGTTGCGGGATCCGTTGCATGATCTGCCGCGTGCAATCGCCCGCCTCGAAGGCCGTATTGCCGGAGAACATGCCCCGCCGCTCCAGCATGTTCTGCACGCTGCCGCCGGCGGAGAAACAGGCGCCGGCCCCCGTCAGTACCAGCACACGCACATCATCGCGGGCATCGATCGCCGCGCGGGCAACAGCCAATGCCTCGATCATGGCATCCGACATGGCGTTGCGCTGGGCCGGCTCGTTCAGCGTGAGCACGGCTACGCCATCGGCGTCCAGGGCCAGCTGCACCCGCTCTGCGGGCAGATCAAGATTCACAAGCGACATGTCACCTCCTACTCGTTCGGCGCGAGCCCGGCCCGCAGGACGATCTCTTTCCAGAACGGCACCTGGCTTGCAATATGGGCCTGCATCTGCGCGGGCGTGCTGCCCACCAGTTCCCAGCCCAGGCCATCGATATAGAGGCGCTTTGCCTCATCTGTCTGCAGCAGTTCACGCACGTCGGCAGAAATCTTTTCTACGATCTCGGGTGGAGTACCGGCCGGCGCGGCCAGGCCGAACCATTCAGCCGCCTCGAATCCCGGCACCGACTCCTGCACGATGGCAACCTCCGGGAATAGCTGCGAGCGCTGGCTGCCTGCCACCGCCAGCACCTTGAGCTTGCCCGCTTGCACATGCGGCAATACCGAGGCAAGATCCAGCACGGCCAGCGGCAGCTGCCCGCCCAGCAAGTCATTGAGAGTGGCTGAGCCGCCCTTGTAGGGCACATGAACAAAACGCGCGCCAGCGATCTGGTTGACCTGTTCCATGGCCAGGTGCGCCATCGACCCCACGCCAGAGGTGCCGTAGGCGCCGTACTTCTCCGGCGCCGCCTTGGTGAGTTCGATCAGCTGCGCCAGGTTATCGGCGGGAAACTCCGTGCGCGCCAGCACCAGCTTCGGTGCGCGGTTGGTAATCGAAATGGGTGCAAAATCCTTGAGCACGTCATACGGCAATTTGCTCTGCATCGACGGCTGAATGGTGTGCCCGGTCACGAGCAGCCCGAAGGTGTAGCCATCCGGCCTGGCCTTGGCGATTTCCCCGCCGCCGATCATGCCGCCTGCGCCCCCCTTGTTTTCAACCACCACCGGCTGCCCCCATTTACGGCTCAGACCCTCGGCCAGGAAACGCACGATGTTATCGGTCGGCCCGCCAGGCACGAACGTGACCACGGCCCGCACCGGGCGCTGCGGATAATCAACGGCATAGGCGCCCAGCGGCATGCTGCCGGCAAAGGCCAGCAGCACGGCGGCCCATGTTTTTTCTGTCTTTTTCATATCTCCTCCTGCCCGCACGGCATGGCCACGCAAGCCTGCCAGTCCTTTGTCGTTATCGGTTCTCGGGCTTGTAGACCTTGTCGGGCGACTCGCCATAAGGTGGCGTATAGATCACCAGCACTTCGGCCGGCGCATCGCTCGTGACGGTAAAAGTATGGAAGGCATCGGCCGGGAAATAACAGGCATCGCCTGCCTCCAGCGCCTGCGTCTGCCCGTTGACGGTGGCGGTCGCGCTGCCCGAGATCAGGTAGCACACCTGTTCGATGCCGGGGTGTGCATGGGGCTGGGCGCCCTTTCCTTTCTCGATGACACCACGCAGCACCTCCACGCCGGTCTGCCCGACCGTCTCGGGACCGATCAGGCGGTAGTTGCTCGTACCGCTGTGGTTGGCCGGATGGTAGGCAGCGATGTCCTTGCCCTTGACGAAGTAGTTGTGGCTCATGCGGGGTCTTGCCTCCTGTTTTGCGCGTCGCGCGATTGCCGCAATGCATCGCGTATCTCGGTGCTGTGCTCGCCCAAGACCGGCGCTGCACGCGTGGGCCCGGGACGGCTCTCGGACCATCGGACCGGGCTGCCCAGGGCGTAGATCTCTCCTTCGGTTGGGTGCTGCTGGCGCGTCAACATACCGCTGGCCGCCAGTTGCGGATCGGCGCAAAGCCCGTCCAGGGTCTGCATCGGGACGTTCGGGATGTCGGCGTCGTCCAGGATGCGTTGCCATGCCTGCGTGCTGCGCGTCCTCATTACATCGGCGACATAGCCATAGACGTGGTCGCTATGGCGGATGCGCTCGGCATGGGTGCAAAAGCGCGCATCCTGCGTGATCTCGGCGGGCGCCTGGACCGCCTCGAAAAAAGCTCGCCAGTGCTTGTCCTGATAGATAACGGCGCAGATGTGCCCGTCCAGGGTCGGATAGGGCTTGCGATTACGGGTAAGCAATCGCGCATACCCGCCTTCATCCAGTGCAGGCTCGAAACTGCGTCCCCCCAGATGGTCTGCCAGCACCAATTGCGCCATGACGTCGTACATCGGGATCTCCACCTTCTGCCCCTGGCCGGTCATGCTGCGGTGGTAGAGCGCTGCAGTGACGGCATAGACAGCGTGCAGGCCGGTGATCCGATCCGACAGCGTCAAGGGCACGAAGGCAGGCGCATCATCGTTATAGGTAGCGATGAGATGGGCCAGGCCGCTGGCCCCCTGGATCAGATCGTCATAGGCAGGCCGGCCGGCCAACGGCCCTTCGGTGCCGAAGCCGGAACACAAGGCATAGATCAGATCAGCCCGGTGCTGACGCAAGCGTTCGTAGTCAATTTCCAGACGCTGCAAGGCGGCAGGCCGCATATTGGTGATGAACACATCCGCCTGGCCGACCAACTCCAGAAAGAGGTCGTGGTCATCGCGCTGCTTCAGGTCCAGCACGATGCTGCGCTTGCCTCGGTTCGCATGCAGGAACAGCGGCCCCATGCCGGCATTCTTCATGGGTCCTGCATGACGCATGCCATCGCCCTCGGGAGGCTCTACCTTGATCACATCCGCGCCCAGCTCCGCCAGGGTCTGGGTGGCGAAGGGGCCCAGGATCACATTGGTGAGATCGAGGATGCGCACCCCGCTCAGGGGGCCTTGCGATGCAGTTGTGGACATATCAGCGGTCACCGTGGCTAGCAATGCCCGTATTCTGGGCAGCCGCAACCGCGAGCGTCCAATCCAATATATATCGGTTCTTATATGCTAAATAGATAAGTCGATAACGACATATTTAATCCGCATTGATATCCGGATTGCTAGAAACGACGCAAAGGCGGGAGAAGGAAACCATGATCACCTTGAGGCAGATGCGGCATTTCCTGGTGCTCGCCGAGGAGCTGAACTTCAGCCGCGCCGCACAGCGCCTGGCGATCACCCAACCGCCTCTTTCCATGAGCATCGCCATGCTCGAACGGCACCTGGACGTCAAACTGTTCGAAAGGAACAAGCGCAGGGTCGAGCTCACGCAAGCCGGCAAGGGCTTTCTGCGCGAGGTGCGCCTCGTCCTGAATCAGACCGAGCGTGCCTGCGAAGTCGCCCGCCTGATGGAGGCGGGCCATAACGGATACATCGATATCGGCATTACCGGATCCATGACACTCAGGGGCGTGCCACGCGCCGTGCAAACGTTCATGACCGAGAATCCCGACGTTCACACCACGCTCAGCGAACAATCGACCAGCGAACAGATCGAGGCCCTGCTTTCGAGGCGGCTGGATGTCGGTTTCGTGAACTTCGCCGCGGTCCCCAAGGGGTTGGCCGGCGTGCCATTGCCTGACGAGGCTTTCGTATGCTGTCTGCCGGCGGGCCACCCGCTCACGGCCAAACGCCGCATCGCCTTGGCCGAACTCGCCGACGAATCGTTCGTGATGTTCGTGCGGGAACTGTCTCCCTACAACTATGACAACGTGATCAACAGCTGCATGGAAGCAGGTTTCTATCCCAACATGCGCTTTGCCGCCCGCCAGTGGCTGACGGTCTCCGCCCTGGTTGGCGCCGGCCTGGGCGTGGCGATGGTGCCGTCCTCGATCGCCTCGTCCGGCATCAAGGGAGCCGCCTTCCGCCCGCTGGCCGGCCTGCGGGCACGCTCACGCGCCTGGTGCCTGCGCCACAAAGACAAA
>JAEWJD010000082.1 GCA_023386765.1 Pseudomonadota bacterium
ACCTTCCTGTTGCGCGCGAACTTCCTGGCCAAGCTCACGCCGCAGGCTTCGGGCTATGCCGAGCAGGTGCAGCGCGTGAATTACGATCGCAGCCTGACGGGCGGCATGCGGATCAACGCCGTCGATGGCGGTAACCGCTTCTTCATCGATGACACGGGCACGCATGTGACCATCGATGGCGGCGCAGGCAGCGATCCGTCCAAGCGGAACGAGTACCAGGTCGGGCAGCTGTTCGCACAGGATCGCCGCTTCCCCAACGTAGCGCTGGGTGACGAGATCGACACGATCCGCACCACGCAGGGCTATCTGTCACGTGGCAACAGCTTCGATCTTGCCATCTACGGCGCGGAAAACAGCAGCAACGTGTTCCGGGTCTACAGCAACGCGGCGCCGCTCGCACTCTATGGCGGCAAGCGCGATGACGAGTTCCTGGTGTTTGCGTTCCAGACGCACGAGGCGCAGCCTGATGGCACGCCGGGCTACGTGTTGAACGGGCCGCTTTCGATGGATGGCGGCGGCGGGGCCAACACCTTCACCATGCTGGGCTCGGAAGGCGATGACGCCTTTGTCCTGACCCAGGAAGGCATTCGCGGTGCCGGGCTCAACACCCTGTACGAGAATATGCAGAAGGTGAATCTGGATGCCCGCGAAGGCAACGACCACATCTATGTGCTGTCCACCCGCAGCAATGTCATCACGACCCTGATCGGCGGTGGCGGCAGCAACACCTTTGACCTGTCCGGCGATGTGGCAGACAACACCATCGTCACGGGCCGCGAGGGCTCGCGCGATGTGTTCGATGGCAAGCAGCCGGTGGTGATCACCGCTCAACCGGGCACCCTGCAGGGCGGCAATACAGTGGTTCTGGATGTCAGCCTGGATCCGTCGGTGCTGCCGCGCCCGGGTAGCGGCCAGGCTTATGTGTCGCTGACCAGCGCCATGCTGGCGGCGGCGCTGTATGGTTCCCTGACTCAAGGCACCGGTCTGTCGGCCGCCGACGATCTGGCTGCGGCGCTGCAAAGTCTGCAGGGGCGCGGTCTGCTGCTGTCGACCGATGGTGGTCTTACGTGGCATGACAGCGCGGTGCTGGCCTTTGACGCCATCGGCGGCGGTGGCCAGGCCTGGGATACCAGTCGCCAGGTGCTGGTGAAGCTGGAGGATGGCGCTGGGCTGGGCCTGCCTCCGCTGGACTTGGCCGGGCGCGATCTGCGCTTGTCGGCCTCGTTGTTCACCACCTTGCCGGGGCTGCAGGACGTCGCCTTGCGTCCCATCGTCGTCTCGGTGGGCGGACAGGCTGCGCCGGGCGCGGGGGCAGGCCAGGGCGTGACGCCCCGTGTCACGGATCAACCCGTGATCCGGGTGGATGCCGTGACCGGCGTGAGCTATGCCAATTACCCGGATCAGCCGCATGACCTGTCTTCGATTCAGGGTGGCCTGCTGATCGAAGGCGGCACGCTGGACACGCCGGATTACGACGCCAGCCTGCGTGCCGGCATCGGCCTGCCGGGCGAAACCGACGGCGAGCTGGGCCCGCGTGATACCGGTGTGGCGCCGACCGAACCGGCCAACAACCGGATCCGTCTGTTCGATGATGGCACCACCACGGGCAAGACCGGCATGCAGGACCAGGCCGAGCAGCTCGATGGCTTGGCACGGCTGTATCACCAGCCGCAGGCCGGCGAGTTTGGCCGCATCACCGGTCTGGGCATGACGCCGGGCGTCGGTCAGGCGGGCGGACAGGTCACCATGACCACCGCCCAAGGTAGCTTCAGCCATGACCGGGGCGTGGTGTTCCATGGGATCCAGTCGGTCAACACCATGCTGGGGCAGGGCGACGATACGTTCACGGTGCGTCATGCGCCGCTGGGCACCGTGACCCTGGTCCAGGGCGGCGGGGGTAACAACCGTCTGGTGGCCGAGGGCAGCACGGTGGGCGGCACGCAGCGCCCGGTCCTGCTGTTCGCCTCGACCAGCCAGGATGACCGCTACTACACCGCCACCGCTGGCCAACGCCAGGCCGGCCAGGCGCTGGCCTTTGGCCAGGCCGGGCGCAGCGTGCTCGATGCGCGCGGCACCACGGAGGGCGTGATTCTGTATGGCGGCGCGGGGGATGCCGTGATCTACGGAGGCTCGGGCAATGACTTGATCGCCGGCGGCGGGGGCAGCAATGTCATCCATGCCGGCCAGGGCAACAATATCGTGTTCGGCAGTGCCGGCATCAACATCGACCTGAGCGCGCCGATGGATATGGCCGCCGGCGCCGGTGCCGATGTCAGTACCCTGCACGCACTGACGCTCGTACTCAGTCCCGAGCAGGCTGCCGGCCTGGCGGTGGGCGCCTCGGCCGACCTGCTTCAGGCCGGTGCCAACACCATCACGGCGGGCGACGGCAACAACATTGTGTTCGCCAACTTCGGCCGTATCGTGACGGTGTCGCCGGTCAACTATCTGCGCAACCGGGGAGATTTCATCGATCCGGCCGGTGCCGATGGTGCCAGCGTGCGTTATCTGTCCGGGGCCGGCCTGCTGAGCCTGGAGAATCTGCCCCTGCGTGGTACGGGCAGCAATCAGGTGACCGTCGGCAATGGCCGCAACGTGGTCTTCGGTGGCCTGGGCGACGATATCCTGCACGCCGGCGAAGGCTACAACCTGCTGGCTGGCGACGGCGCGCAGGCGCTGTACGACAGCAGCGGCCATATCGCCAGCTTTGGCTCCACCGTTCCCTCCGAGGGCGGTGACAACCAGCTCTACAACGCCGGTCATGGGGTCATGCTGGGCGGCCTGGGCAACAACGTGCTGGAGAGCGGGGCGGGCACCAACGTCATGTTTGGCGCCCATGGGCGAGTGAGCTTCGTGGCGGATCGCTTCAGTGTGATCGAAAGCCTGTTCATCGAGCATGGTGGCGACACCGTGTTGCTGGCCGGCAGTGGCAGCAACTTCATGCTCGGCGGTCCGGGCCGGTCGATGTTGCGCGGCAATCTCTCCAAGGACGTGATGGTGGGCGATTACGCCGCCATTTATCTCGATCCGTGGAGTGGGCGCATCAAGAACCTGATCCGTTTCGGCATGGGAGGCAATACGCCCGACCTGATCGCACGCACGATGGAGCTGCTCTATAGCCGCTCGGCCACCCTGGGCCAGTTGCCGCATCCGGTGTTCGAGCGCGAGTCGGTCACGCGGGTGGTGCTGGCCAGTTCGCCGGTGGCGGTGAGCCTGGCGGCCACGCGACCGGACATCGTCTTGGCCCGCGACGGCCAGGCGCTTTCCGATTATGCTGCCGGCACGGACGATCCGTTGGCGATGGCGGCAGGTCTGGATGCGGCGGCCAGCGGGCAATCGCAGGCTGCACCGGTGGCTGAGCAGGCCGAGCCGGCAATCCCGGCGCAGGACCTCCAGGATGAGCCGGGTGTGCCGGCGCAAGCGCAGCCGCAAGCCGATGGTCAGGCGGACGCTCCGGCCGATGCCGCGGCGTCTGGTGAAGCGCAGGCGCCGCAGGCCGCCGGCCCGTCCAGCGACCGTCTGGCCCAGGCGGCTGGTGTCGGCGTGCTGGGTCTGTCGGCTGCCCTGGGGGCAGGCGGATCGGTGGTGTTCAATGCGCGTACCCAGAGCTGGGAGCCGCGCAGCCGTCGCAAATCGGGTCTGCGCATGACGCGCCAGCAGGACGAGCAACAAGGAGAGGCTGCGGCCGTCAGTGAGGATGAATGATCCGGTAGTTGCCGCGCCGATCAAGCGCGCGGAGTTGGTCTGGTGGTCGGCGCTCTCCACGAGCGCCGATCCCCGGGCGTTTGTTCAGGCCTGGCTGTCGTTGCAGGCTGCGCAACTCGATGGCGTACGCCATGGGGTGCTGGTGCTTGGCGCACCGGATGCCGGCCCGTTTGAAACCGTGGCGCAGACGCCGCCAGTGGCGCGCCCGCCGGCGGCGTTGCTGGACGTGGTCGACGAATGCCTGCAGAGCCGGGCGGTGGCCGTCAGCCAGGCGGGGGCTGCCCTGATGGTGGCCTATCCGCTGGTGCTCGATGAGCGCATCCACGGCGTGGCAGCCTTCGCAATGGCCGCGCAGGCGCCTGAACCCGTGGTCCAGGCCCTGCGCTGGGGGGCTGCCGTACTGGAGCTGCATTTGCTGCAACAGGAGCGCAGCGACGGGGCTCGCACGGTCGAGCGGCTGATGTATGTCATCAACAGCGTGGCCCGCGCCCTGAAGGATGGCCGCTTCAAAGATGTGGCATTGACCCTGGCCACCGGTCTGGCGACCCGCCTGGGCTGCGACCGGGTCAGTATCGGGTTTCGCCAGGGCCAGCATGCGCAGGTCTGTGCGCTGTCGCACAGCAGCCGTCTGGTGCAGAACATGAATCTGTTGCGGGCCGTGGGCGAGGCCATGGACGAGGCGATCGATCAGAACACCACGCTGTGCCTGCCTCAGGATGAGGAGCGCACCATCCAGCTGCAGGCCCATCGGCGGCTGGCGCGCGAGTTCGGCAATCGCCACGTCTTGACGGTGCCTTTTGCGCCCGAGTCGCAGGCGCGCGGCGCCATCGTGTTCGAGCGTCCGGACGATGAGCCTTTCGACGCAGAGACGATTGCGCTGTGCCAGAACGTGGCCCTGCTGGCCGGGCGGGTGCTTTATCAGCGCCAGCAGCAGGAGCGGCCCTGGTGGCGCAAAGGGCGGGATGCCCTGTGGCATGAAGCCGCCCGCCTGGTCGGCCCGCGCCATATCGGGCGCAAGCTGCTGGCGCTGGGCGTGTTGGCCGTGTTGCTGTTCGGGGCGCTGGCGCACGGCACCTACCGGGTCAGCGCCACCGCGACCGTGCACGGCGTCGTGCAGCGTATCGTGGCCGCTCCCTTTGATGGCTACATTGCCAGCGCATCTCATCGAGCGGGCGAATCGGTCGAACAGGGCCAGGCCCTGGCGGCCCTGGACACCCGCGAGCTCGAACTGGAGCTGCTGCGTGCCGGCAACCTCGAGGTGCAGTATCGCCGCCAGGCCGAGGAGGCCATGGCGCGCGGCGACAGCGCGGCGGCAGCCATCGCGCAGGCGCAGGCCCGTCAGGCCATGGCGCAGATCCAGTTCTACCGCGAGCAGATCGAGCGTTCCACCCTGCGCGCGCCGTTTGCCGGCATGCTGGTCAGCGGCGACCTCAGCCAGCAGTTGGGCGAGGCGGTCAAGCGCGGCCAGGAGCTGTTCAAGCTGTCGCCGCCCCAGGGCTATCGGCTGTGGCTGGATGTCGAGGATCGCCAGATCGACGAGGTGGCGCTAGGGCAGACCGGCCGCGTCGCGCTGGCCGCCATGCCAGACCGGCAGATCCCGTTCACGGTCACGCGTATCGTGCCCCTGGCGCAAGTGCAGGAGGGCAAGACGGTATTCCGGCTGGAGGCCAGTTTGCCGCCGCAGGACAACCTGTTGCTGCGGCCCGGCATGGAAGGGGTGGGTCGTATTGATATCGGCGAGCGCCGGTATCTGTGGATCTGGACGCACGGTTTCGTGGATTGGCTGCGCCTGAAGTGGTGGGCCTGGTTCGGCTAGAAGGAGAGACACGCTATGGCCGTAACCGCGCTATACAGCCAATCCTGGCATCGCGTGAGCGAGCTGCGTCCGCGGCTGCGCTCGCATATCCATATCCACCGCCACATCTATCGCGGCGAGGTCTGGTACGTCATGCAGGATCAGGCCAATGGGGAGTTCCATCGCTACACCCCGGAGGCCAACCTGCTCATCCGCCTGATGGACGGACGCCGCACAGTGCAGGAAATCTGGGAAACCGCCTGCAGCCAGCTCGATGACGACGCCATGCCCCAGGATGAGGTGATCCGGCTGTTGTCGCAGCTGCACCGCGCCGATGTGCTGGTCACCGATCGCGCGCCCGATGTGCGCGACCTGGTGCAGCGCCGCCGGCGTCAGCGCATCCAGAAAATCAAGCAATACATCGGCAATCCCAGCGCGCTCAAGGTGCCGCTGCTCGACCCGGACCGTGGCCTGACTGCGGCGCTGCCGTATTACCGCTGGATCTTCAGCTGGGTCGGCGCACTGCTGTGGCTGGCCGTGGTGATCTGGGGCTCGGCGCTGGCTGCCATGCATTGGCAGGACCTGACCCATAACGTCTGGGACCAGGTGTTCTCGGCCGGCAACGTGCTCGCCATGGCGCTGGTGTATCCGGTGGTCAAGGCCATCCACGAACTGGGCCATGCCGCCGCCCTCAAGGTGCGGGGCGGCGAAGTGCATGAAATCGGGGTGATGTTCCTGTTGATGGTGCCCATTCCGTATGTCGACGCGACCGCGGCGGCCGGTTTCGCCGACAAGCGCTGGCGCATGCTGGTGGGCGCTGCCGGCATCCTGGTCGAGCTGTTCCTGGCGGCGGTCGCCATGATCGCCTGGACACAGCTGGAGCCCGGGTTGTGGCGCTCGCTGGCCTACAACGTCATCATTCTCTGTGGCATTTCGACCCTGTTCATGAACGGCAATCCGCTGTTGCGCTACGACGGCTATTACGTGCTCTCGGATGCCATCGAAATCCCCAACCTGGGGCAACGCGCCAACGGCTGGCTGGGGTATCTCTTCAAGCGCTACGTGCTCGGCCTGAGCGCCGTGCAGGCGCCGCGCGCCAGTCGTGGCGAGCAGTGGTGGTTCGTCGGGTACGCGCTGCTGTCCTTTTTCTACCGGATGTTCATCATGTTCCTGGCGATCTTCCTGATCGCCGGACAGTTTTTCTTTTTCGGCGCCTTGCTGGCCGTCTGGTCGCTCTGGAACACCATCGTCATGCCGCTCTGGCGCATGGGGCGTCAACTGTTCACCGACCCGCAGATCCAGGCGCGCCGCAAGCGCTCTTATGCGATCACGGCGTTGTGCATCGTGGGGTTGGTGGGTCTGGTGGGCATGTTGCCCATGCCATCGTCCACCGATACCGAGGGCGTGGTCTGGGTGCCGCCCAGCGCCCAGGTGCGTGCGCCGGTGGCGGGGTTTGTGCGTGAGCGCCAGGTCGCCGATGATGCCCAGGTGCAAGCCGGGGATCCGCTGTTGAGCCTGGGCAACGATGAGCTGATCCGGCGCGAGGCCATGCTGGCCGCGCAGGTCGATGAGTATCAGGCGCGCTACGTGCAGGCGCATGCCCAGAACCCGGTGCAGGCCGCCATCATGCAGCACCAGTGGCAAAGCCTCAGAACCGAACGCCAGGCGATTGCAGAACAGGTCAGCGCCCAGCAGGTGCGCAGCCCGCAGGCCGGGCGCTATCTCTCGGCCTACCCGGAAGACGAAACCGGCCGCTACGTGCAGCGCGGCGAGTTGCTGGGGTATGTCATGACCGGCGCCGATACCGTCAGGGTGGTAGTGCCGCAATCCAGTCTTGAGCGTATCCACGATTCGCTGCGCAACGTGCAGGTCCGGTTGGTGCAGGATAGCCGGCAAGCCTTCAATGCGCGCATTGCACGCGAGGTACCCTCGGCAACCGACGAGTTGCCCAGCCTGGCCCTCAGCCTGCAGGGCGGCGGCACCATCGGGGTCGACCCGCGCAAGTCGCAGGAGGGGCGCGCCAAGTCATCGGAGAACCTGTTCGTGATGGATCTGGCCCTGCCGCCGGAGGCGCCGCGCGCCTTGCTGGGCGGGCGGGTCTATGTCAAATTCGAGCATGAGCCCAGGCCCATTGCCCTGCAGGCCTATGACGCAGTGCGGCAACTGGTGTTGCGCCAGCTGCGCATCTGAGTACCGCCGGCCATGAAACCGTACACCTTGTTCGATCCGGACCCGCTGTACCCGGAAAAGGAAAGTGAGCGCCCGGCCAGCAAACTGGAGGCCTGGGGCACGGCCGCCTTGCGCTGGCTGGGTCGCAAGCGGCGGGCTCCCTTGTGGCGCACGCGCCGCATCCTGGCCCGGGTCCATCGCGAGAGCGCCCAGCTTGGCGGCCTGGACCTGGCGGGTGTGCGGCGTTGCGCCAACGAGGTGGCATTCGATCTGCGTCGCCATGGCCTGGAGCCCGCCAGGGTGGCACGTGCCTTCGCCCTGGTACGCCAGGCCGGCTCGCTGGCGCTGGGCAAGGCGCATTTCGATGTCCAGTTGCTGGGCGGCTGGGCCATGTTGCAAGGCATGGTCGCCGAAATGAATACCGGTGAAGGCAAGACGTTGACGGCGACCTTGCCCGCGGCCACCGCGGCCATGGCAGGCTTGCCGGTGCATGTCATCACCACCAATGATTACCTGGTCGAGCGCGATGCCCAACTGATGGCGCCCTTATACGAAGCGCTCGGCCTGAGCGTGGCCTGGGTCAACATGGAAATGCCGCCAGAGGCCCGGCGCCAGGCCTATCGGGCCGATATCGTCTACTGCTCCAACAAGACCCTGGTGTTCGATTACCTGCGCGATCTGATCGTGCTGGACGATGACAAAAGCGAAGAAGGCCTGAGGCTGGAGCAATTGCGCGGCGGCGGCGATGGCCGGCTGGGTCAGCTGTTCCTGCGGGGATTGTATTTCGCCATCGTGGACGAGGCCGACAGCGTGCTGGTCGACGAGGCGCGCACGCCCTTGATCATCTCTGGGGTGCAGGAGGAAGATGCCGCCGACATCACGACCCAGACCATGGCGCTGGCCGGTGCGCTGGAGCCCGGACATTACCGCCTGCAGCCGGCCGAGCGCCGGGTCGTACTGACGGAGTCCGGCCGCGAACAGCTGCGCGAGGCTTGCGCGGCCCTCGGCTCCCCCTGGAGCATCCCGTTTCGGCGTGAAGAGCTCATCATCAGTGCCCTGACCGTGCTGCATCTGTACCGGCGCGATGAGCAATACATCATCCGCGATGACAAGATCATGGTGGTCGATGAATTCACCGGCCGGGTCATGCCGGACCGTTCGTGGGGGCAGGGCCTGCATCAGATGATCGAGTTCAAGGAGGGGCTGGCCCTGAGCGAGCCGCGCGCCACGCTCAAGAGCATCAGCTACCAGCGTTTTTTCAAGCACTACCTGCGTCTGGCCGGCATGACCGGCACGGCCGCCGAGATCCGTGCCGAGCTGGGCCGCGTCTATGACCTGCCGGTGGTGCGCATCCCGACCCACCGTCCCTCGCGGCGGCGCCACGCGCCCGATCGCGTCTATCGCAGCCTGGATCAGAAATGGGCCGCCGTCAGGATGCGAAGCCAGGCGCTGCATGAGCAGGGCGTGCCGGTCCTGATCGGCACCCGCTCGGTGGCCGCCTCCGAGGAGATCGCCGCGGTGCTGGCCCGGGCCGGGTTGCCGGCGGTGGTGCTCAATGCCAAGCAGGATGCCGACGAGGCGGACCTGGTGGCCCAGGCCGGCCAGTTGGGCAGCATCATGATCGCGACCAACATGGCCGGGCGCGGCACCGATATCCCCCTGTCGGCGCAGGCGCGCGAGGCAGGGGGGCTGCATGTCATCCTGACCGAGCGGCACGAGTCCGCGCGCATCGATCGCCAGCTCGAAGGCCGCAGCGGCCGCCAGGGAGATCCCGGGCATGCCGAGGCGATCTTGTCGCTGGAGGATGCGGTGCTCGACAGCGTGCGCGACAGCCCCTGGGCCGTGCCGATGCAGGCTTTGCTGGCCCTGGAGCTGCCGGGCTGGAACCGGCTGGCCGCGGCCTGGTTGCGTCATGCGCAGGCGCGTACCGAACACAAGTTGGCCCGCGAACGCCGCCAGATGGTGGCCGCGGACGAAGAACTGGAAAATTCCCTGTCCTTTTCGGGGCAGGGGGACTGAGAACCATGACCCTGATCCTGTCTTTACCGCGCCGTCTGGCGGCGCTTTGCCTCCTTGGCCTGTCGGGTGCTGCCGCTCAGGCACAGCCCATGCCGGTCGGCCCGGCGCTGACGCTGGAGGCCATGCCCCAGGTTGCCGACGGCGATACGCTGGGCTGCCTGATCGAACCCTTTCAGGTCTCCGAGATGGGCAGCGCCGCCGCCGGCGTCGTGCAGCGCGTGCTGGTGCAACGCGGCGACACGGTCAAGCGCGGACAGGTGGTGGCCGAGCTGAACACCACCGTCGACGAGGCCACCCTGAACCTGCGGCGCGCCGAGGCGGCCTACCTGGGACGGGTGGTCGAGCGCAATGGCGACCTATATCGTCGCAAGCTGTTGCCGGCTGGCGACTATGACGAAATGACCTCGCGCAGCCGTCAGGCCCAGCTGCAGGTGGCATTGCAACAGGCCATCCTGGCCGAGCGCAGCATCAAAAGCCCCTTCGATGGCGTGGTGGCCGAACGCTTCGCCGGCCCGGGCGACCGGATCAACGACAACAAGATCGTCAAGCTGGCGCAGATCGATCCCCTGTTGATCAAGGTCGTGGTGCCGGAAGGCCGCTATGGCCGTATCGCCATCGACGACAAGGCCCAGGTCCATGTCAATGCGGCCATCAGCGACAAGCCTCTGCAAGCCAGTGTGTGGCGTATCGACCGGGTCATGGATGCGGCCAGCGGTACCTTCACGGTGCTGCTCAAGGTGGACAACAAAGACCACGCCATCCCTGCCGGAGTCCGTTGCAGCATCCGCTTCTGAGTCGGGCTTAGCGCCGGCGGCCGGGCATCACGGGGCGATCAGCCGGGCGGTGAGATACAGCCCCAGGCCGAACACGGTGTGGGCCAGCAGGCTGCGGCCGCGCGCCAGCCACGGACGCGGCGTGCGTCTTGCGGCCAGGCCGGCACCCAGGGCGGGTTGCAGGATGAACCAGGGCGCCGCCACGCTCAAGATGCCAACCCCCAACGCCGGCAGCAGCGTCGGGGCGGCCAGCCACGCCGGGCCCCAGAACAAGGGCAGCGCGGCTGCCAGCACGACGCCGATCACATAGTGCGCAAGCCAACCGAGCGCGGCCTCGCCACGGACCGGCCGGCTGTGGGGGGTGAGAACCGGCTGCCCCGACGGCAGTCCGGCCAGCCAGCGGCCTAGCATGGCAAAGTTCAGGGCAGGGATGCCTTGCAGGTGTTTGCGCAGCCAGGAAAAAACATCCAGTACGACGGTGGCGCCCACGCCCAGGAGTACGGTCTGGAACAGGTTATCAAGCATCATGAGCGGCTTCCGTCAGGGAATCTGGCGTGGTGGCCAGAACGCGAGTGGGGGAGAGAGAACATAGGGTTGCCTCTTCAGGCAGAGTCGGGAAAGCTACACTTTGCCAATTCAAGTCCACTTGAGGTCAAGCCATGGGCAGCGTGCTCGATATTGCCGAGGTGGCCCGTCTGTCGGGCACCCCGGCCTCCACCCTGCGTTATTACGAAGAGAAAGGTCTGATCGTTTCGGTGGGCAGGCGGGGGCTGCGGCGGCTGTTCGGACCGGACGTCCTTCAGCGGCTTGCGCTCATTGCCCTGGGGCAGGCCGGGGGCTTCAAGCTCGACGAGATCGCACGGATGTTCGCGCCGGGCGGACAACCCGAAATCGATCGTGAGCTTCTGCAGGCCCAGGCCGATCAGCTGCAGCGGCGCATCGATCGGCTGGCGGCGATGCGCGACGGTTTACGCCACGCGGCCCGCTGTCCTGAGACCAACCACCTGGATTGCCCCGTGTTCCAGCGTCTGCTGCGAGCAGCCGCGCTGGGGATGCTGGCCACCGGCGAAACAGCGGCTCAGCCGGCGCGCTCGCGTTCGTGGAAATAGCGTGCCGGCGGCTTGCCGAGTGCTTTCTTGAACATGGTGATGAACGCCGTGACCGAGTCGTAGCCCAAGGCTTCGGCGACCCGTTGCACGCTGTCGCCGGCTGCCAGTCGGCGCAGGGCTTCGATGAGATGAATCTGCTGGCGCCAGCGGCCGAACGTCAGGCCGGTTTCTTTCTGGACCAGCCGCGCCAGGGTGCGCTCGCTCATGGCGGCGGCGCGTCCCCACTCGGCCAGGGTGCGTCGGTCATCGGGCTGTTCGCTCAGCAACCTGGCGATGCGGCGCAGCCTGGGCTCGCGAGGCAGCGGCAGATGCAGGGTTTCTTCGGGCATGCCAGCCAGCTCTTCGAGCAACACCACGGCCTTGCGGCCGGTGGCGCTGTCGGGTTCGTAGTCGGCCGGCTCGTCGGCCAGGCTCAGGATCAGTTCGCGCACTAGCGGGCTGATGGCCAGCGTGCAGCAGGCCGCCGGCAAGGCGGCCGCATCCGGTTGCACGAACAGATAGCAAAGTTGCGCGTTGGCGGTGGCGCGGATGCTGTGCATCTGGCCACCCGGCACCCACACCGCACAGTGGGGCGGCACCATCCAGAGTGCATCATCAACCTCGCACACCACACCACCCTTGAGTGCCAGCACCAACTGGCCCTGGCGATGGCAGTGCACCGGCACCTCCTCGCGGATCTCGTCGACCTCCAGGCGTACGCCCACCGCCGGGCTACGCATGGCTTCGGTGTCGAACTGGCAGATGAAGTCGGCAAGACGCATGGGGCCGGTCCTAATAGGGTGATTGGCCTATGACATACTCCGGAATGTTCAGGGAAATTCCGGATTGTCTGGATTTAGCGATTTATAGTCGTTATAGCTTAATTCTTTCTTTTCCTTGGCGGATAGTCTTTAGTCTGGTCTGTTTCCCTTCAAGGATTTTTCATGTCGCATGCTTCCCGAACCGGCTGGTTGCTGGCCGGTCTGTTGCTGGTGGCGGCCGGATTGCGCGCCCCCGTCACGGGCGTGGCGCCGGTGCTTTCTTCCATCCAGGCCCAATTCGGCCTGAGCGCCGCCCAGGCCGGGTTGCTCACCACGTTGCCCTTGTTGGCTTTCGCAGCCCTGTCGCCCTTTGCCGGCGGGCTGGCCCGCCGGCACGGTCTGGAGCGAACCTTGCTGGTCTCCCTGTTGGCGTTGCTGGCCGGGATGATGCTGCGTTCGGCGGGCTGGGAAAGCACGCTCTATGCCGGCACCTTGCTGATCGGGTTGGGCATTGCCGTGGGCAACGTCCTGATGCCCAGCGTCATCAAGCGCGACTTTCCCGCGCAGGTTGCACAGGTGACCTCGGTGTGCGCCCTGGTGATGGGCGTATCGGCGGCCTTGTTCTCGGCCAGTGCGGTGCCGCTGGCACAGCTCGGGGGCTGGCAAACGGCCTTGGGGCTGATGGCGCTGCCGTCGCTGGCCGCCGTGTTTGTCTGGCGCGCGCAGCTGGCGCAGTCCAAAGGCCAGGGACCGGCTGCCGCCCAACCGCAGGCACCCAGCGTCTCGGTCTGGAGCAGTCCGTTGGCCTGGCAACTGACCTTGTTCATGGGCCTTAACTCGACGCTGTACTACGCCATGGTGGCCTGGCTGCCTTCGGTGCTGGCCGAATCCGGCTACGGGGCGACGGCGGCCGGTTCGGTGCATGGGGTGATGCAGCTCGCATCAGCCTTGCCCGGGCTGGTGCTGGCGCCGCTGGTCGGTCGCTTCAAGGACCAGAAGGGCCTGGCCGCCGGCACCAGCCTGCTCATGGCGATCGGTCTGCTCGGCCTGTGGCTGTGGCCGGGGATGGCCACGGTGTGGGCCTTCTGCTTCGGGGCGGGCTCGGGGGCGTGCCTGATCCTGGCGTTGATGTTCATGGGGTTGCGTTCATCCACGCCGGCCCAGGCTGCGGCGTTGTCGGGCATGGCGCAATGCCTGGGCTATCTTCTGGCGGCCACCGGCCCGATGGCCGCCGGCGAGGCCCATGCCTGGGCAGGTAACTGGGATTTGCCTCTGGGCGCCGGCATGGGGCTGGCCCTGTTGATGGCCGTCTTTGGGATGCTGGCCGGGCGGGCACGTGTCATTGGCCAGAAACCGGGACTTGGCGTAACGGCATAAAGCCATAATAATAGTCAGTCTCATTTACGTTTTGTGGCGCCTGTCCCGTATGGGGCAGGCGCGCCGCTAGGTGTGTCCGTGTGAGTTCTGACGTTTTTTCCCTCGATTGCGCCATGCCGGCGAGCCGTCCTGCCTTGGCGCTGGCGGGCGGCACCTTGCGTTTTTCCGGCCCCAGGCAAGTGGCAGAGTCCCTGGAACCGGGCTGGAAGCTGGTGTTGCTGATGGAAGGGGCCTTGCGTTACCGCCTGCCCGGCGGGCCGCCGCGTAGCGTCAGCGGCCCTTCGCTGCACCAGAGCCTGTGCCGCGAACCCTTGCAACTGGAGCACGAGTTCGGCCAGAGCGGCGCGCTGCGGTTTGTGTCCTTGCGCAGTTCTTTCGAGGAGCTGGAACCAAGCTGCGGCCTGGATCCCGATCAACTGGCGCATCGGCTTGGCGCGGCCGACGGCCCGTATGCCGAGCACAACCGGCGCGCCGCGCCGGCCATGCTGGCTCTCGGGCGCCAGATGCTGGAGTGTCCGGTGCCGGCATCGTTGCGCAGTCTCTACCTGTCGGGCAAGGCAATGGAGCTGGCCGCGCTGGCGCTGGCCGGCTCGCTGGAGCCACCGGCCATCGACGGGCTGTCGCGGGCCGATTGTGAAAGGCTGCATCAGGCGCGTGAGCGCCTGGAGGCCAGTCTGCAGTATCCGCCGACACTGCCCGAGCTGGCCCTGGCCGTAGGGATCAACGTCAACAAGTTGACCCTGGGCTTTCGGCGCCTGTTCGGCCAGAGCGTTTATGGCTATGTGCGCGAGCAACGTTTGCAACGCGCCCATGCCTTGCTTGTCGCCGGCATGATGAGCGTGAGCGAGGCGGCCTACGCCTGCGGCTATACGGATTCGCATTTCACCAAGGCCTTCCGGCGTCGTTACGGCATCACGCCCAGCGAATTGCGTCGCTGAAGCGCGGCTCTGCGGAATCCGGAAATACTTCCGCAATCGCTAACAATACTTCGGCAATCGCCAATCCTTCGGTCCGGCTCTTTCTAAAATTGATTGAGAACGAATCTCAATCAATAGCGAGGGAAAAGCGTGTCAATCCATTCTCCACACCGGCGGCGGGCCGGGCGCAGGCCGGCCTGGCTGGCCGTGACGTTGGCGGCGCCCATGTTGGCGTGCAGTGCACAGGCGGAGCCCGTGACACAGGAGACGCCGCAAGCGGCAACGTTGGCGCCGGTCAAGGTGAGCGGGCAGGGCGAGGGCAGCGAGTCGGGCAGCGCCACCCTGGGCAAGCAGACCTTGCGCCTGCGTGAGATCCCGCAATCGGTCAGCGTTATCGGCCAGCAGCAAATGCAGGAACAGAACCTGCAGAGCCTGGACGAGGTCATGCAGCATGCTACCGGCATTACGGTCCAGCCTTACCAGTTGCTGACCACGGCCTACTATGCGCGCGGCTTCAAGGTGGACTCGTTCGAGCAGGACGGGGTTCCGGTCCTGATGGGGAACATGGCGGCCGCGCCCCAGGATATGGCGGTCTATGAGCGGGTGGAGATCCTGCGCGGCGCCAACGGCCTGATGCACGGCGCCGGTAATCCGGCTGCCACGGTCAATCTGGTGCGCAAGCGCCCTCAACGCGAGTTTGCCTTCAGTGGCAGCGTGCAGGCTGGCAGCTGGGACCGCTACCGTGCCGAGGCGGACCTGGGTGGCCCCCTGAACGAGCGCGGCAACGTGCGGGGCCGGCTGGTGACAGCCTATGAGGACCGGGGCTATTTCTACGACGTCGCGGAACAGAAAACGGCATTGTTCTATGGCATTGCCGAAATCGACCTGACTCCCGACACCGTCTTGAGCGCCGGCGTCGAACACCAGCGTATCCGCTCCATCACCAATATGGCAGGGGTGCCACGCTACGCCGACGGGGGCGATATCGGCTTGAAACGCTCCACCTATCTGGACGTGGACTGGGATCGCTTCGACTGGAACACCACCCGCTGGTTTGCCGATGTCGAGCATCTGTTCGGCAATGGCTGGCGCGCCAAGGTCAGTGCCAACTATCTGAAAGCCGATAGCAAACTCAAATATGCCGGGGCGTATGGCGCGATCGATCGCCAGACCGGCCTGGGCTCGCGTCTGATGGGCGGGGCCTACAAGTTCGACAACAGCCAGGCCAGCCTGGATGCCTACGCCACCGGTCCGCTGGACCTGTTCGGGCGGCGCCACGAACTGGTGGTCGGGGGCAATGTGCAGCGCGTCACCAGCGAGCAATACACCGCGGCGCTCTTGCCGGCCCTGAATGTGCCGGTCGATGTCTTCCACTGGAATCCGCACCGCGCTCCGGAGCCCGCCACCGGGCCCTACCGTTCGCCGGGGCAGACGACGGTCAAGCAGCAGGGCGTCTATGCCATGGGCCGCTTTTCCGTGGCGGATCCCCTGACCCTGGTGCTGGGCGGGCGCATGAGCTGGTGGAACCAGGATGCGCCGACCACGCGTCAGCGCATCGACCCCGAGTTCACGCCCTATGGCGGCCTGGTATTCGAACTCGATCCCAACTGGTCGGTCTATGCCAGTTATGCGGAGGTGTTTCAGCCCCAGACCCAGTTGACCCGTGACGGGCAGCCGCTGGACCCCATCCGGGGCAGCAATTACGAGGCCGGCATCAAAGGGGAGTTCGATGATCTGAACGTCTCGCTGGCGCTGTTCGAGATCAAACAGAAGAATCGTGCCCAGCAGGATCCGGACTGGCCTTGCGTGGGTAACGCCTGCTACTACATTTCGGGTGGCAAGGTGCGCAGCCGGGGCGTCGAGGTGGAAGCCAGCGGCCGGGTATCGCGTCAGTGGACGTTGTCCGCCGGCTATACCTACAACACCAGCAAATACCTCACCGATGCGGTGGCCGGCGGCCAGCCCTTCGCCAGCTTCACGCCCAGGCACATGTTCCGTCTGTGGTCGCAATACACCCCGGATCTCTGGCAGGGCCGACTGTCCGTGGGCGCGGGCTTGCGCATGCAGTCCTCCTTCTCGACGGTGTCCGGGGCAGCCACGCTTTGGCAGGGGGGCTACACGCTGGTCGATGCCCGGCTGGGATGGCGCGTGAACAAACACCTGAATGCAGCCTTGAACGTCAACAACCTGTTCGATCGGCGCTATTACCAAAGCCTGTCGGGCACGGCCTGGAACAACCGCTATGGCGAGCCGCGCAACGTGATGCTGACGCTGCGCGCCGAGTATTGAGCCGCGCGCGGGCGGAGAGATTCGCCCGCGCCGTCAAGGAGAACGGACATGCCGTCCACAGCACTGGCGGTTCACGCCGCCGTGAACCATTTTTTTCTTTTGGCCGACGATGGCCGGGTACGCGCCCTGGGCGGCCGGCGTGCCGGTTTCGAAGGCTGGGTGACCGGTTTGAAAGAGGCCCCGGACAGCGCCGCCGTACACGGCGACGTGTGGGAGCGTCACACCGGCGGCGATGAACTGTTGACCCTGTTGCAAGGAGAGATTGTGTTGCATTGGATGGATGAGGCCGGCGCAGTGGAACGCCAGTGCCTGCGGGCGGGCGAGTCGGTGATCGTGCCGTGCGGGCGTTGGCATCGACTGGAAGTGACCTGTCCGAGCCAACTGTTTTTCGCCACGCCCAGCCAGGGCAGCGAGTTGCGCCGGGTGGAGCCATGATGTCGCAAGCCTCTCATCCCCTGCGTTTCTACGTAATGATCGCCGCCCTGTATGTTTCGCAGGGCATTCCGCTGGGCCTGGCCATGGAGGCGCTGCCTACGTTGTTGCGCCGCGATGGCGTGGCATTGCAGGCCCTGGCCTGGCTGCCGCTGGTGGGCCTGCCCTGGGTGGTGAAATTTCTTTGGGCCACCCAGGTGGACAACCGCTGGTCGGCCCGTCTGGGACGGCGGCGCAGCTGGATCCTGCCCATGCAGACCGTGGTGCTCGGCTGCCTGCTGGCGGTGGCAGCAACGGGCATCGTCCAGGCCGGCCTGGCCGTGGCGCTGATGGCGCTGGCCTCGCTGGCCAGCGCCACCCAGGACATCGCAACCGATGGGCTGGCTGCCGAGCATTGCCAGGGCCAGATGCTGACCCGCGCCAACGCGATCCAGGTAGGTGGCACGATGGTGGGTTTCTTTCTCGGGGGACCCGGTTGCCTGGCCCTCAGCGCCTATCTGGGCGAGCGCGGCGCGGTCGTGCTGCTGGCTGCCGTGGTTGCCTTCAGCCTTGTGATGGCGGGCTGCTGGCGTGAGCCGGTGGTGGCGGCCAACCCGCGCGAGCGCGCAGCCCTGCGGCATTTCTTTGCCCGCCGCGGCGCCTGGCCCCTGGTGGCGATGGCGGCGTTGTCGGCCACGACGGCGGTATCGGCCTTTGGTCTGTCCAAACTGTTTCTGATCGACACGGGCTGGGCCCCGGATGCGGTGGGGCGGTTGGGCATGGCCGCCGGCATGGTCACCATCGTGCTGGGTTGCGGGTTGGGCGCGTGGTTGATCGGGCGTCTGGGCGCGCGCACCACGCTGGCCCTGGGCTTGCTGTTCTGCGCGGCGTCGGCACTGTCGTGGTTGAGCCTGGCCGGTGGCCAGCCCTTGCCGCTGACCGCGTTCGGGGCCCAGGCCTTGGGGGCGTTCGGCGCGGGGGCGGCATCGGTGGCCCTGATGACGCTGGGTATGCGCTTTGCCCGTGCCGGCAATCAGGCCGGCACGGACATGACGGCGATTCAAAGCGCACGTGACCTGGGCGAGATCCTGGCCTCGGCCGGGATCACCGGGCTGGCGGCCCAGATCGGCTACGGCGGCGGTTTCGGCGTGGGCCTGGGGGTGGCCCTGTTCACGCTGGCGGTGCTGGCCCTGGCGTTCAAACGTTAAAGCGCCGGACCTGGCGGGTCGATCACTCAGCCTGGCAGACGCGCTGAGAGGCGAGGGGCGCGGGCTGCCCGTGCCCTGCGGCGCGCCGCGGGCTGCCCAGCAGCACCAGCAGCAGGGCTGCCAGTGCCAGCCCGGCGCCGGCCACCGGCACGGCGGCATAGCCGCGGCCGGCCGCCAGCACCGCGCCGCCGGCCGCCGCACCGAGGGCATTGCCCAGATTGAAGGCACCCACATTGACGGAGGAGGCCAGGCCCGGGGCGCCACTGGCCGCGCGCATAACCTGCATCTGCAGCGGGGGGACGACGCCGAACGCGGCCATACCCCAGACCAGCAGGCCCAGACCGGCACCCAGCGGCGTGCCCGCCAGCCAGGGGAAGGCCAGCATCATGATCATCAGCAGGCCCAGAAACACCAGCAGGCTTTGGCGCAGCGACCGATCCGCGAGTCGGCCGCCCAGCACATTGCCAAGGGTGAAGCCCAGACCGATCAAGACCAGCATCGCCGTGACGAATCCGGCCGAGGCGCCGGACAGCACCTCCAGCAAGGGCGCGATGTAGGTGTACAGGGCAAAGGTGGCGCCGGCAGACAGCACCGTGGTGGCCAAGGCCAGCAGCACCGTGGGCTGGCGCAATACTGCCAGTTCGGCACGCACCCGGGGCCTGGCGCCAGCCTGGCCAGGGGGCAGCGCCAGGCGCAGGCCCAGCATCGCCACCAGGCCCAGCCCGGCCGTGGCCGCAAACGACAGCCGCCAGCCCAGCGTCTGTCCCAACCATGCGGCCGCGGGTACGCCGCCGATATTCGCGATGGTCAGCCCCAGGAACATCGCTGCCACGGCGCTGGCCTGACGGTTGGGTGGCACCAGGCTGGCAGCCAGCAAGGAACCCAGACCGAAGAAGGCGCCGTGGTTCAGGCTGGTGACCAGACGGGCAAGCAGCAAGGGCAGATAACCGGGGGCCAGGGCGGACAGGGCATTGCCCAGCGTGAAAATGGCCATCAGCAACATGAGCGCGCGGCGGCGCGGCCAGTGGGCCAGGGCCAGCGTCATCAAGGGCGCGCCGATCATGACGCCGAGGGCATAGGCACTGACCAGCATGCCAGCCGCGGGAATCGACACGGACACGCCAGCGGCGATCTGGGGCAGCAGGCCCATCGGCCCGAACTCGGTGGTACCGATGCCGAAGGCGCCGGCGGCCAGGGCCAGCAAGGGCCAGAGGGCACGCGGCGGTGCGGAAGAAGCAGCAGAGGACATGATGCAAACCTGAAATCGGACAGGGAATCAGTCTGCCGTTTTTGCCTTTGCCAAAAAAGGGGTTTATAAGATAAAGACTTTTGCTTCTGGTGCAACAATGAAAATCACTCTGGAAGAGATCCAGGTCTTTCTCGCCGTGGTCGACAGCGGTTCACTGACCGCGGCTGCGCGCGAACTGGGCCTGACGGTATCGGCGGCCAGCCGCGGCCTGGGCCGCCTGGAAGACAAGCTGCAGACGGAATTGTTGCGCCGGACCACGCGGCGCATGGTGCTCACCGAGGAAGGCAATTGCTTTCTATCGCAGGCGCGCGCCATACAACAAGCCGTCGAAAGCGCCGAAGAAAATATGGCGGCCCTGCGGGGGCAGCCCGCCGGACGCTTGCGGGTGGACGCGGCCACGCCCTTCATGTTGCATGTCGTGGCGCCTTTGGTGCCGGGCTACCGGGAGCGCTACCCGCTGATCGACCTGGAGCTGACCTGCAACGAAGGCGTGATTGATCTTCTGGAGCAGCGCACCGACCTGGCCCTGCGTATCGGCCCGCTCAAGGACTCCACCTTGCGCAGCCGCTTGATCGGCTATAGCCGGCTGCGCCTGCTTGCCAGCCCCGCTTATCTGCAACGCCAGGGTGTGCCGCAGCGCGCGGCCGACCTGGCCGGGCATAGCTTGCTTGGCTTCAACCAGCCTGAGACGCTCAATCGCTGGCCGGTGCGTGGCCTGACGGCGGCCGTGAGCCCGTCACTGCGGGTATCCAGCGGCGAAACGCTGCGCCAGTTGGCGCTGCACGGCGCAGGCATTGTCTGCCTTTCCGATTTCATGACCGGTGAAGATCGCGCCCAGGGACGTTTGCTGCCGGTGCTCGACAACCTGATGCCCGGCACGCGCCAGCCGGTACACGCGGTCTATTACCGCAACAGCGGCATTCCTGCCCGTATCGCCACCTTTGTGGACTATCTGGTCCAGGCCGTGCGCGACGGCCGCGCGCCGCTTGAGCCCGCCGCCGCGCGCTAGGCCCTGGCAAGGTGCTCAGACGTGCTCAGGCTTGCCGCGACGGCGCGTGCGGGCCAGCGTTTCGAGCTCTGCGCGTGTCATCGAGTCGTACATCTGGCGCGCGACCGGGTGCAGGGACTCGGGTGAGGTGTCTCCGCGCTTGGCAGCCAGGGCCGCACCGGCGGCTTTCTGTTGCGCTTGGGATTTGGCGGGCATGGCATATCCTCCTTGCGTGAGGGCGCGTTCCAAGTGATGCGCCAGCCTTCAGCCTAGCGCGTTGCGCGGCGGCCGGCCGTTACGCCCCGTAGCCAGATGCTTCCGATGACGCCGGTCGTCACACGGGCAGCCCCGTCTCGCGCTTGACCTCCTGCAACGACAGCATGGATTCCACCGCGGCCACGCCGGGCAGGCTGCGCACCACGTCGCGCACGAAGCGGCCGTACTCTTCCAGATCGCTGGCGACGATCTGCAACAGATAGTCGGCACTGCCAGAGATATTGTGGCAGGCGACAATGCGGGGCAGCGTCTGCACGGCCTGCTCGAACCGATCGGACAGGGCACGGTCATGGCTGCTGAAGCTGACCTGGGCAAAGGCGGTCACGCCCAGGCCGAGCGCGTGCTTGGACAGCACGGCGCGGTAACGCTCGATGTAGCCCTCCGATTCCAGGCGGCGCAGGCGCCGCGCGCAAGGCGTCTCGCTGAGGTTGACCTGTTCGGCCAGGCGGCTGATCGGCAGGCGTCCATCCTGTTGCAGCGCCTGGAGAATGGCGCGATCTGTCCGGTCGAGATTTTCCAAGCCGCTTTCCTTCAAAAAATGGACCGTAATCAGTGTAATCCACTCAGTATGACAAATTAAGAGGCCTATAAAGCCAGGTATCCGGTGTTCATCAGGCGCATCATGACGGCCTTGCTACGAGGTTTGATGATGTTCTCGCTGTCCTTGCTGTCGCTGTATATCGGCGCCCTGTTGATGATCTATGCGCTGCCGGGGCCCGACATGGCCCTGGTGCTGCAAACCAGCGTGGGGCGCGGCGTACGGCCCGGCATTGCCACGGCGGCCGGCCTGGCAATGGCGCGTATCGTCCATGTGGTGCTGTCGGCCTGCGGCCTGGCCGCCTTGCTGCAAAGCGCGCCGTGGCTGTATCACACGGTGCGCCTGGCGGGCGCGGCCTACCTGCTGTGGATTGCAATCCAGGTGTTCCGTTCCCCGCCATTCCGGCTGGACGCGCCGGTGGCGCCCGCCCCGCGCGCCTTGCGCGCTGCGTTGGGGCGCGGTTTCCTGGGCAATATGCTCAACCCCAAGGCCTTGTTGTTCTGCTCGGTCTTCCTGCCGCAATTTCTGCAGCCTGGCGCCGGCGCGGTATGGCTGCAGATGACCGTGCTCGGGGCACTGCTGGTGGCGGTCGGGGTGGTGTTCGATCTGGCACTGGTCTTCGGCGCTTTGCGCCTGGGGCGCTGGTTGCGCAGCCACCCGCGCGCCCAGGCTGTGCAGCGCTGGGCGTTTTCCAGCGTGCTGTTCGGGTTTGCATTGCGCCTGTCGCTGGAATGAAACCGCCCGGCAGGCGCTGAAAGCTTGGGTCAGGCTGCCGGGTCTGGCAAGATGGCTGTTCCGCATTCAAGGAACCGCAGCATGGACAGTGTTTCTCCGGCAAGCCTGCGTCGCGCCTGGTCGCTGCAGGCGCAATCGCATCCTTTGGTGGCCATCGGCCTGGGGCTGGGGCTGGTCGCCGTGGCGTGGTTGTGTGCCAGCAGCATCTACGAAGCCTTTACCGGCGAAAACAGCGCGCATGTCGGGCTGGCTCTGGCCGGCGGGATGGCGGGTTTTGGCGCGACGGCAGTGGGCGCCTTGGCCGCGGCCGTGTTCAGTCATGTATCCACACGCAGCCAGGACAGCATGCTGGGTTTTGCCGCGGGCATGATGTTGGCGGCCAGCGCTTTCTCCCTGATCCTGCCGGGGCTGGAGGCGGCCGCGCTGCAGGTGGGAGAAGGCCCCAAGGCCGCGGCGGTCGTGGTGCTCGGCCTGGGGCTGGGAGTGTTGCTGATGCTGGGGCTGGATTACTTCACCCCCCATCTGCATGAGGCAAGCGGCCAGCGCGGGCCTGACAGCGCCCGCGTCGGCGGGGTATGGTTATTTGTGCTGACCATCGTGCTGCACAACCTGCCCGAAGGCATGGCGATCGGCGTCAGCCTGTCCAACGGAGACCTGGCCATCGGCCTGCCGTTGACCTCGGCCATTGCCATCCAGGACATCCCGGAAGGGCTGGCCGTGGCGATCGCCTTGCGCGCCATTGGCATGCCCCGGGGGCGTGCGGTGCTGGTGGCCATTGCGTCAGGGCTGATGGAGCCCCTGGGCGCACTCATCGGAGTGGGCATGGCCAGCGGCTACGCGCTGGCCTATCCGATCAGCATGGGGTTGGCCGCCGGCGCCATGATTTTCGTGGTGTCCCACGAAGTCATACCGGAAACCCATCGCAACGGCCATGAAACCGCAGCGACGGTCGGGCTGATGGGTGGTTTTGCCGTGATGATGTTCCTGGATACGGCGCTGGGTTGAGCGGTGGCGCTCAAGGTGCCGTGTTGCGGCAGTCTTCCAGCGCGCGCTGATAGCTCTGGACCATCACTTCGGTGGTCCAGGGATTCACGCTCGCGGGGTCGAAACCGCTCGCGTCCATGGCCTGGCGGGCGCACGGCGACGTGGTGTCTACCGCCGCGGCATCCGATGTCATCGGCGTGAGCCCCCGCGCTGCCTCCTGGTTGGGCCAGGCCGGCAGCAACGGCTGGCTGGCCGACACCATCACCCCCCCTTGCCCCAGGCCTACGCTACTGGCCCAGCCGCCATTGCGTTGGCCGATGAATACGCCGCTGCCCCCATAGGGGCCATCGGCAAAGCCGAAGCCAGGCCCGAAAAATGGCCCGCTTGAATAGCCGAAGCCATGGCCCAGTTGCAGGCCGCCCCAGTACATGCCGCCTGCCTGGGCGGGGGAAAACGCACTGCTCAGCAAGGCCAGCATCACGCCGGCCGGGAAGGTCCGCAACTTCATGAGATGCCTCGTCGGTCAAGAGGAGTGGCCGTGCCAGGGCCAGGGTCGGGCTGCGCCAGAGGAGCCTGGCTCGGGGATGTGTCGTCCCACTGTAGCGCCGTGGCCGCCCCAAGGGGGCTACCGGATGTGACCGGCGCGGCGAAGGGCCGGTGGGCGTTACGATAGGGGCGGGTTCGCGCAGATCAGACCCCGACGCGGGTGGTCGCTGTGTGCCGCGCCGTGTTTATCCGCCGGAGAGCATCATGTCCTGTCCCACCGCGCTTGCGCTGCGGCCTGCCACCGAGGCCGACCTGCCTTTTCTGCGCGCCTTGCGGCGCCTGACCATGGATGCCCATTTGAGGCGCTGCGGCCTGTCGACCGATGACGCGGCCCATGAGGCACGTATCCGGCATCACTTCGAACAGGCCTGCCTCGTGTTGCGGCAGGGTACGCCAGTGGGCTTGTTCAAAGTGTCCGAAACGCCGCCGCATTGGCATCTGCTGCAATTGCAGATCCATCCCGACTGGCAAGGACAGGGCTTCGGCGAGGCCCTGCTGCGCGGCTTGCTGGCGCGTGCCCAGGCGCAAGCCTGCGAGGTGAGCCTGAACGTATTGCATGGCAATCCGGCCCGGCGGCTCTACGCGCGCATGGGGTTTCGGCCTGCCGGGCAGGACGGGCCGCAGTTGGCAATGCGTTGGACGCCCGCCTGATGCCTGCGCGCTGCGGGCTGAGCAGACAGGCGGGATCGCGAGTTCGGGGATACTGATACACTCGGCCCCCCGAGTTGGCTCCCCGTGCGGGGAAGCCAGCAGCCCGTGCCCTTGTTGTTGCTTCCTTCCTGCCTGATGACTTTCCATTCCACCGTACTTGCGCGCCTTGCCGTTGGCTTGTCCTTTTTCCTGGCTTCCGTGTGTTCGGCTCAGACCGTGGCGCTGACCTTCAGTGATGGTGCGGATGCCGAGCGCCAGGTAGATGCGGCGGTTGTGAATATCAGGTTGCTGGAGGGGCTGAAAAAATACGGGATACAGGCGGCTCTTTTCCCATCGCTGAAGTATGGGGGCTACAGGTTCGGGCTGAACATGGCGAGCGATTGGGGCAAGGCAGGGCATATGGTTGGTAACCATACCCTCGGCCATTTAAATCTCTCCGATAGCAAAGTTCCCTGGAACATATTCGTCCGCGATGTCGAAGAAGCCAGTTATCCGCTGAGCAAGGTGCCGGGT
>JAEWJD010000084.1 GCA_023386765.1 Pseudomonadota bacterium
GCTACTATCTGCAGGCGGGCGCCTTCCGTACGTCGGGCGACGCTGAATCGGTGCGCGCGCGCATCCTGCTGCTGGGCCTGCCTGCCAATGTGCAGCGCGCCACGGTCAGCGGCACGGAATGGAACCGGGTGCGCGTCGGCCCTTTTGCCAAGCTGGACGAAATGAATCGGGCCCGCAGTCGCCTGGCCGCCGAGAAAATCGAATCCACCGTGGTCAAACAGCAATAGACCAGACTGCTCAAATGAACTTCCAGGCCTGTTTCCCGGTCTGAACCGCTTTCTCAAGAGGAATCCGCATGTCGTCTCTCTCGCTTTCCCGTGTGCTGGCCGCTGCCGCCCTGGCCGCGACGACCTTCTTCGCTGGCCCCAGCATGGCCCAGGACGCCGGCTATGTCCCGGTATCGCCGGCTCAGCCGTCAGACACCCCGGGCAAGATCGAGGTGCTGGAATTCTTTGCCTATACCTGCCCGCACTGCGCCGCCATCGAACCCATGGTCGAAGACTGGGTCAAGACCAAACCCGATGATGTCGAATTCAAACGGGTGCCGCTGGCCTTCAATGCCGGCATGAAACCGCTGCAGCAGTTCTACTTCACGCTCATGGCCCTGGATCGCCCGGACCTGCACAACAAGGCCTTCAACGCCATCCACGGCGAGCGCAAGCGCTTGTTCGACAAGAAAGCCATGGGCGAGTGGGCCGCCGGGCAGGGCGTGGACCGCGACAAGTTCGACGCCGTGTTCGACTCCTTCAGCGTGCAGACCCAGGTCGAGCGCGCCAACCAGCTGGCCCAGGCCTACCACGTCGAAGGCACCCCCTCCTTTGCGGTGGGCGGCAAGTACATGACCTCGCCCGTGCTGGCCGGCAACAGCTATGACGGCGCCATCCAGCAGATCAACAAACTGATCCCCATGGCGCGCGGTCAGTAATACCGCCTGCATCAAAAAACCCCCAGTCCCGGTATCCGGGGCTGGGGGTTTTTCATGGATTCTCTGGGCGGTGCCCTGACGCTCAGGCGGCGGCAGCGCGCTCCAGCGCCTGGGTCAGGTCGGCGATGACGTCGGCAGGAGACTCCAGGCCGATGTGCAGGCGCACCACCGGGGCGTCGCCACCCTGCCAATACGCATGGCGGGCGAGGTCCTTGGGGCTGACCAACTGCACCAGGCTTTCAAAGCCCCCCCACGAAAAACCGATGCCAAACAGCGTAAGTGCGTCCACGAAGGTGCGTGCGGCCTGCGGCGAGAGGTTCAGCTGCACGGCCAGCATGCCATTGGAGCCGCTGCAATCACGCTTCCAGAGGGCATGGCCCGGGTCCGAAGGCAGCGCGGGATGAAAGACGCGCGCGATTTCCGGGCGGCCTTGCAGGAACTCGCTGACCTCCAGCGCATGACGGGCATGCTGGTTCATGCGCACCGGCAGGGTACGCACGCCGCGCAGGGCCAGCCAGGCATCATCGGCGCTGACCGAATAGCCCATGGCGTACTGGGTGCGGTTCAAGCGCTTGGCGATCTCGGGGTCATTGGTGACGACCGCGCCCAGCATCAGGTCGGAGTGCCCGCCGATGTACTTGGTGCCGGCGATCACCGAAACCTGAGCACCCAGCGTCAGCGGGCGGTAGATATAGCCCGAGCCCCAGGTGTTGTCGGTCGCCAGGATCAGTTTGTGGCGCTGGGCGAATTCGGCCAGCGCAGGCAGGTCGAGCATTTCGAACAGCAGCGAACCCGGCGCCTCGACATACAGCAGCTTGGTATTGGGCCGGATCAGTTTTTCGAGATCGTCGCCCGCTCCGTAATAGGTCAGCTCGATGCCCATGCGCGAGAGCACGGCCGCATCCAGCTCGCGCACCGGGCCATAGACGCAATCGGCCACCAGCGCATGATCGCCGGCCGACAGCAGGGACATGAAGGCCATGGTGACGCCTGCCAGGCCCGAGGGCGCCAGGTAGCAATGCGTGCCTCCCTCGAGCTGGCAGAACACGTCTTCCAGCGCCGCATGCGTGTCCATGCCGATGCGGCCATAGGTCAGGGCGCGCTCGCCGCTGCCTTTCCGGCTCTGCGCGCGCTCCAGCATGTCGAGGTTCTTGAAGCGCACGGTACTCGCGCGCATGGAGGGCAGATTGACCGGCGCAGTGCCGGTCTGGGGATCGAAGGGCGCGGTGCCCAGGTGCTGAAGCAGCGTGTCGATATGCGCAGAGGTGGTGTCGGACATGGCGAAAGGCAGGGACGAAGGGGAAAGCGTGCAAGGGTAGCAGGATAGCCCGCCCGCGAAAGCTTATCGATATTACCCAGAGCCAGGGTGACAGCGATGTCTTATCATGCGCAAACCCCTTTCCACGCGCGGCCTCGGGCCCCGCCTGTCGCATGCTGCCCCTGGACACCCTGACCGCCTTCTTCGGCATCGCCGTGCTGCTGGCCCTGACGCCCGGCCCGGACAATCTCTTCGTGCTGATGCAATCTGCACTATGGGGACGACGGGCCGGTTTTCTGGTGGTGCTGGGCCTGTGCACCGGGCTGCTGGGGCATACCGCAGCCGTGGCGGTCGGTCTGGCCGCCGTGTTCGCCGCCTCGCCGCTGGCCTTCCATGCGCTCAAGATCGCCGGCGCGGCTTACCTGCTCTATCTGGCCTGGCAGGTGCTGCGCGCCCCGGTAGGCGAGGGCGGCGCGAACCGCGTCCCAGCCCTCAGCAGTGCAGCCCTGTACCGGCGCGGCATCATCATGAACCTCACCAATCCCAAGGTGTTGCTGTTCTTTTTTGCCTTCCTGCCGCAGTTCACCCAGCCTTCGGCCGGCCCGCTGGCCGGGCAGATCATCGAACTGGGCGCAGTCTTCATGCTGGCCACGCTGCTGATCTTCGGCGCGATCGCATTTTTCTCGGGCACCTTTGGCCAGATGCTGCAACGCTCGGCCCGCGCGCAACGCTGGCTCAACCGGCTGGCCGGCGTGGTCTTCATCGGCCTGGCCCTGCGGCTGGTCAGCACCAGCCGCTAGGCGCCCGCCTCAACAGGCGCGAAAGCGCAGCACCCCGTCGGGATCAGCCTGGCGCGCCAGGCGGCCTTCGAAATACAAGGCGTGCAGATGCGCCAGCGCCTCGCCCATGGCGAAGGTCAACTGGTGCAGATCCAGCTTGCGGTGAAACAGCACCGGCACGATATCGGCCGCCGAGCAGGGCGCCTCGCGACAGGCCTGCATCACTTCATCGAGCCGGTCGGCATGGTGGCTGTGCTGTTGCGCGATACGCTCATGCAGCCCGCGGAAAGGCCGCCCATGGGCCGGCAACACCAGGGTGTCCTGCGGCAGATCGCCATAGGCATTGAGCGAGCGCAGATACAGCGGCAGGGGATTGGCCTCGGGCTCGTAGTCGAACACGCTGACGTTGGTGGAGATGCGCGGCAGCACCATGTCGCCGGAGATCAGCACATTGAGGTCCGCGCAGAAAAACGCCATATGCTCGGGCGCGTGGCCATAGCCGGCAATGGCGCGCCAGACGTGGTCGCCGATGCGGATCATGTCGCCGTCCATCACGCGGCGGTAGCTGGCCGGCACGCTGGGCACGAGATTGGGGTAATAGCCCGAGCGCTGGCGAATCTGCTCCTGGGCCTCGAGGTCGAGCAGGCCATGGCGGGCAAAGTGCGCCACCGCGCCTTCGCCACCGGCGGCGCTGTTGCCCCGGCCGGACCAGAGCGACGCCACCATGAAATCGGTCATGCTTATCCACAGGGGCGCCTGCCAACGTTGGCACAGCCAATCGGCCAGCCCCATGTGGTCCGGATGCATGTGGGTGACCAGCACCCGCAGCACTGGCAGGCCGTCGAGCTCGCGCTCGAACACCTGCTGCCACAGTTCCTTGACCTCGTTGCGCGAAATGCCGCAATCAACGATAGTCCAGCCCTGGCGGCCATCCTGCTCATCGCGCAGCAACCAAAGGTTGATGTGATCCAGCGCGAACGGCAAGGGCATGCGTATCCACTTTACGCCGGGCGCCACCTCCAGCGCATGACCGGGTTCGGGCTGTTGATCGCCCCAGGGATACTGCAATTTCTGCTCATTCGGATTCATGGTCTGCCTCCCACGCTTGACCTTGGGGTCAAGTCATCATAATTTACGTTTACGTAAACTGCCACACGCCGCATGCCCACGTCAACCTGGACCATCTCTGAACTCGCGCGCGAGTTCGACATCACGCCCCGCACGATCCGTTTCTACGAGGATCAGGGCATCGTGAGCCCGCTGCGCGAAGGCCGCAACCGCATCTACGGCACGCGCGACCGCACGCGCCTGAAGCTGGCCCTGCGGGGCAAGCGGCTCGGGCTGCAGCTCTCGGAGATTTGCAGCCTGATCGATATGTACGATGGTCCCGGCGACAACGTGCCGCAGTTGCGCCAGTATCTTGCCGTGCTGAGCCAGCATCGCGCCACGTTGGAACAACAGCGGCGCGACATCGAAGACACCCTGGCCGAAATTGCCGTCCAGGAGCGTCAATGCCAGGACCTGCTGGCCAGCAAGTCCTGAAGCCGGGCATCATTCGGCCTTGATGCCATTGTCCTCGATGATCTGACGATTGGCCTCGAACTCCTGCTCGACCTGCTTGGCGAACGCCTCACCCGCGCCGGTGCCAGGCTGCAGATACGACTTGGCCAGCAGCTCCTGAAAATCCGGATGCGCGGCGGCGCGCTGTAGCGCGGCCTCGATGCTGCGCTGCGTGCCCACCGGCAGGCCTGCCGGCGCGAACACCCCGAAGTTGGAGAAATACTGCGCCTGCGGCAGACCCAGCTCGGTCAGCGTCGGCACCGACGGCCAGACCTCCAGGCGCTGCGGGGCCATCACCGCCAGGGGCGTGAGCGCACCACTGGCCACGTGCGGCAGGGCCACGTCGCTATTGATGGCCAGCAATTCGATCGTACCGCCCAGACCGTCGGTCAGAGCCTGGCTGTTGCCCCGGTAGGGCACGTGCGTCATGAAGGTCTTGGTCGCGCCGGTCAGGGAAGCCATGCCCACGTGGGCCACCGACCCCGAACCGGGCGTGCCGAAGCGCACCGCATCCGGATGGTTGCGGGCGTAGTCGACCAGGCCCGCGAAATCCTTGGCCTGCAGCGCCTTGGTGCCCAGCACCGCCACAGGGGCGACGGCAACACTGGCCAGCGGCTCCAGATCCTTGAGGGGGTCATAGTTGGTCTTGCGCAGATGCGGCAGGATGGTGAGCGGGCTGGTCGAAGCCAGCAACAGGGTATGCCCGTCAGCCGGCGAGCGCGCCACAAAATCCGTACCCAGCCCGGCGCCGGCGCCAGGACGGTTTTCGACGATCACGGTCGCGCCGGTTTCCTTGCGCAATACATCGCTCAGACGCCGTCCGACGGCATCGGCCGTGCCGCCCGCGGTATAGGGAACCACCAGGGTAATCGGCTTGGTGCCGGGCCAGTCCTGTGCCTGGGCCGTCCCAGCGGCCATGACCGCGCTCAGGGCGGCCAGGGTGAACCACGATTTCAACTGCATGCTTACTCCTCTTGCCCGGCCACCCGACAGCGGCGGCCGGTACTTGCTCTCGGAAAGACTCAGGCCAGGTAGCGCTGTACCAGGCGGACCCAATAGGAGGCGCCCGGGGCGATCAGGGCGTCATTGAAGTCATAGCTGCCGTTGTGCAGATTGCACGGGCCCAGGCCATGCCCGCCCATGCGATGCTCGCCGTCGCCGTTGCCGATGAAAACGTAGCAACCCGGTTTTTCCTGCAGCATGAAGGCGAAGTCTTCCGAGGCCATCACGGGCTCGATCACGCCGGCACACTCGGCGCCGGCCACTTCGCGCATGACGTCCAGGCAGAAGGCCGTCTCGGCCTCGGTATTGACGAGTGCCGGATAGCGACGCTCGAAGTGCACCTCGGCACGACAGCCATGGGCCGCGGCAATGTTGCTGGCGATCTCGTGCATGCGGCGCTCGATCAGATCCACCACTTCGGCGCGGTAAGCCCGCACCGAGCCTCCCAGCCAGGCGCTGTCGGGGATTACGTTGATGACCGGGCCGCCCCCCTGGATCTGGGTGATCGAGAGCACGGCGGCATCCAGCGGGCGCTTGCTGCGCGTGAGAATGGTCTGCAGGCTCTGGCCGATGGCCAGCAGCGCGGGCACCGGATCGGCGCAATCCTGCGGCGCGGCGGCATGGCCGCCCTTGCCGGTGACGGTGATGCGAAAGCCATTGGCCGCAGCCATCATCGGGCCGGCGCACACGCCGAAGGCGCCGGCCTCGATACCGGGCCAGTTGTGCATGCCGAACACGGCTTCACAGGGAAAACGATCGAACAGGCCGTCCTGGATCATGGCGCGCGCGCCGGCACCGCCTTCCTCGGCTGGCTGGAAGGTGAAGTACACCGTGCCATCGAAACCACCGTGTTGCTTCAAGTGGCGTGCCGCCGCCAGCAGCATCGCCGTATGGCCGTCATGGCCGCATCCATGCATCTTGCCGTCATGGCGCGAGCGGTGCGCGAACTGGTTTTCTTCCTGCATGGGCAAGCCGTCCATGTCGGCGCGCAGCATGATGGCGCGGTCCGACTCGCCCAGCTTGAGCACCCCGACCACCCCCGTTTTGGCGATGCCGGTGTGCGCTTCGATGCCCCAGCTGCGCAAGGTATCCGCCACCAGCGCCGCCGTGCGGTGCTCCTCGTAGCAAAGTTCCGGATGCGCGTGAATGTCGCGACGCAATGCAACGATCGCGTCGAGATCGCTTAACTCGACCATGATTGGCTTCCCTCAACGAATAAGACTACAGATAGCGATTGATCTTACACGCGGGAAAATCAGCCAGGGCAGACGCAGACTAGGGAAAACCCGACTGATCTTTACGTTTACGTAAACGTAATATCACCGATGCACCTTTGCCTGCCTGAGACAGGCGTGGGCGACCGCCCCAGGCGGCCCAACCAGCGAGCACTTACTCACACGGAGATGGCGATGAATCTTCCCGGCCTGAATTTCGATCTGGGCGAAGACCTGGATATGCTGCGCGACGCCGTGCGCAGTTTCGCCCTGAGCGAAATTGCCCCACGCGCCGCCGAAGTCGATCGCGACGATCAATTCCCCATGGACCTGTGGCGCAAGTTCGGTGAGCTGGGCGTGCTGGGCATGACGGTCAGCGAAGAATATGGCGGCACCAATATGGGCTATCTGGCCCATATGCTGGTGATGGAAGAAATCTCGCGTGCCAGCGCCTCCATCGGCCTGTCCTATGGCGCCCATTCCAATCTGTGCGTGAACCAGATCTTCCGCAATGGCACCGACGCGCAGAAAGCCAAGTACCTGCCCAAGCTGATCTCCGGCGAGCACGTCGGCGCGCTGGCCATGAGCGAGCCGGGCGCCGGTTCCGATGTGGTGAGCATGCGCCTGCGGGCCGAGAAAAAAGGCGACCGCTACGTACTCAACGGCAACAAGATGTGGATCACCAACGGTCCGGACGCCGATACCCTGGTGGTCTACGCCAAGACCGACCCCGAAGCGCACCAGCGTGGCATCACTGCCTTTCTGGTCGAGAAGGGCTTCCATGGTTTCTCGGTGGCGCAGAAGCTGGACAAGCTCGGCATGCGCGGCAGCCATACCGGCGAACTCGTCTTCCAGGACTGCGAAGTCCCTGAAGAAAACGTCCTGGGCCAGATCAACGGCGGCGTGCGCGTCCTGATGAGTGGTCTGGACTACGAGCGCGCCGTGCTGTCGGGCGGGCCGCTGGGCATCATGCAGGCCGTCATGGACGTGACCGTGCCCTATGTGCACGACCGCAAGCAGTTCGGCCAGGCGATCGGCGAATTCCAGCTCATCCAGGGCAAGATGGCCGACCTGTACACCACGCTGCAGGCCAGCCGCGCCTTCTGCTACACGGTCGGCAAGAATCTCGATCGCCTGGGCCGCGAGCACGTGCGCCAGGTGCGCAAGGACTGCGCCGCACTGATCCTGTATACCGCCGAACGCGCCACCTGGATGGCCGGCGAAGGCATCCAGCTGCTGGGCGGCAACGGTTACATCAATGAATATCCGGTGGGCCGCCTCTGGCGCGACGCCAAGCTATATGAAATCGGCGCCGGCACCAGCGAGATCCGCCGCATGCTGATCGGTCGCGAGCTGTTCAACGAAACCGCCTGAGGCCCGCCGCCAGCATACGGGGACAGGTCGCTTTTCTTTTACGATACCGTCAGGACCCGGCCGTTCCGGGTCGACTCGCCCTGTCCCGACATCAAGGAGCTACTCATGTCCGATCCTATCGTCATCGTTTCCGTCGCCCGCACGCCCATGGGTGGCATGCTGGGCAGCCTGTCCGGCCTGGCCGCCCACGAGCTGGGCGCCATCGCCATCAAGGCTGCCGTCGAGCGCGCCGGCCTCAAGCCCGAGCAGGTCAATGAAGTCATCATGGGCAACGTGCTGCAGGCTGGCCAGGGCCAGGCCCCGGCGCGCCAGGCAGCGCTGGGCGCCGGCCTGCCGCTGGGCGTGAGCTGCACGACCATCCACAAGGTCTGCGGCTCGGGCCTGAAGGCCGCCATGTTCGGCCACGACATGCTCGCCGCCGGCACCACCGACGTGGTTGTCGCCGGTGGCCAGGAAAGCATGAGCAATGCCCCCTATCTGCTGCTCAAGGGCCGCCAGGGCTATCGCTACGGCCACAACACCGTCTATGACCACATGGCCCTGGAC
>JAEWJD010000148.1 GCA_023386765.1 Pseudomonadota bacterium
AAGCCTGGAACAAGGTCCATTGCCAATCCGGGCCCAGGCCGCTGTCGGCAGTGGCGAAGTGAGTCATCTTGCCCACCGTGCCCAGCACACCGCGCGCCTGCAGCGCCAGGGCGCTCTCGAAGGCGGCACCATAGGCCTCGGGCGAAAAGCCCAGACGGTTCATGCCGCTGTTGAGCTTGACCATCGCATTGATGCGATGCGCCGGGCGGGCATGCGCCAGCATGTCGAGCTGCTCCTGGTTGTGCAAGGACGTGCTCAGACGATAACGATCCAGGATATCCAGATCCTGCGGCTGGAAGAAGCCCTCCAGCAGCAGGATGGGCCCGCCCCAGCCCGCCTCGCGACAGCGTACGGCTTCTTCGAGATCGAGCATGGCCAGGCCCTGTGCCTGGCCGAAGGCGCGCACCGCGCGCTCGATGCCGTGGCCATAGGCATTGGCCTTGATGACCGCCCAGATCGAGGGCGACTCACAGGCGGCGGCCTGGGCGGCAAAATCCAGGCGCTCGCGCACCACGGAAAGGTTATGACGCAAAGCCGATTGGGAAATCTGGGCGTAAATGGGACGGGGCATGGTAGCTTTCTTCCTGAGGCGGATAGTCTAACTGATCCCGCTGTCCGGGCCTGTTCTGACAAGCCCTACAATTGGCCGCCCCCCGCATTCTGCGACGCGGGCATGCGGCATGATGCTATGGCTGTTGATCACTACGAAAATTTCCCTGTCGCTTCGCTGTTGCTGCCCCGGCCGATACGCCAGGCGGTGCGCGATATCTACCGTTATGCCCGCGCGGCCGATGACATCGCCGACGAGGGCGACGCCGCGCCCGAGACGCGCCTGGCCGATCTGGCGCGCTTTCGTGCCGAACTGCACCGGATCGGTGCCGAAAGCACCATCATCGAGCCGGCCGACAGCGGGCTCGCGCCCATCTTCGTGCCGCTGGCGGCCACCGTGCGTCGTCACCAGCTGCCGATCACGCCCTTCTTCGATCTGCTGTCGGCCTTTGAACAGGATGTCGGCACTCATCGCTACGCCGACTTCGACATGCTGCGCGACTACTGTGCACGCTCGGCAGATCCGGTCGGGCGGCTGATGCTGCATCTGTATGCAGCGGCCACGCCCGGCAATTTCACCGAGGCAGACGCCATCTGCACCGGCCTTCAGCTCACGAATTTCTGGCAGGACGTACGCCAGGACTGGCACAGGGGCCGTGTCTATCTGCCCCAGGAAGACCTGCAGCACTTCGGCGTCAGCGAAGACGACCTCGCCGCCTGCCGCCTGACGCCAGCCTGGCGGGCATTGATGGAATTCCAGATCGCGCGCACACGGGCACTGTTACACTCAGGCGCTGCGCTGCCGCGCCGCCTGCCGGGCCGCATCGGATTCGAGCTGAAGCTGGTCATCCAGGGGGGGCTGCGCATACTGCAACGCATCGAGCAGGCCAACTACGATGTTTTCATGAACCGCCCGCAACTGGGTGCCCGTGACTGGGCCCTCATGGCGTGGCGCGCGCTGACTTAATATGAGCCCTGACGAATACTGCCAGGACAAAGCCGCCAAAAGCGGCTCCAGTTTCTACTACGCATTTCTCTTCCTGCCGGTGGAGCGCCGTCGCGCCATCACGGCGCTGTACGCGTTCTGCCGCGAAGTCGATGATGTGGTCGACGACTGCACGGATCCGCAAGTCGCGCGCGTAAAGCTCGGCTGGTGGCGCAAGCAGATCGATGCCATGCTGTCCGGCACCCCGGAGCACCCCGTCACACGGGCCCTGCAACCGCACCTGAACGCCTACGGCATCACCCGCGAGCGCCTGATGGCCGTCATCGACGGCATGGAAATGGATCTCGACCAGACCCGCTACCTGGATTGGCCGGGCCTGCGCAAATATTGCTGGCACGTGGCCGGCGTGGTGGGCGAGATGTCGGCCGGCATCTTCGGCTATGCCGACGAAGGCACGCTGGACTATGCAAGCAAGCTCGGGCTGGCCTTCCAGCTCACCAATATCATCCGCGATGTGGGCGACGACGCCCGCCGGGGCCGCATCTACCTGCCGGTCAACGACCTGCAGAAGTTCGAGGTCAAGGCCAGCGACATCCTGAACGGCGTGCACTCCGAACGCTTCTCGGCGCTGATGTCCTTCCAGGCGGCGCGGGCCCGCGAGCTGTACCGCGAAGCCATGCAGGCCCTGCCGCCGGTCGATATCCGGGCCCAGCGGCCGGGGCTGATGATGGCAGCGATCTACCATGCCTTGCTCGACGAGATCGAGCGCGACGATTGGCAGGTGCTGGAGCAACGCACCTCGCTGACGCCTCTGCGCAAACTGTGGCTGGCCTGGAAAACCTGGGTCGGCGGCGGACGCGGCGTGGTGCGCCGCCTGAGCCGATGAAGGTCGCGGTCATCGGCGCCGGCTGGGCCGGTCTGGCGGCCGCCGCGGCGCTGCGCGAGGCCGATGCCAAGGTCACGGTTTTCGAAGCCGGCCGCACCCCGGGCGGACGGGCGCGGCGGGTTGTGCATCCCGCCTTTGGCGCCGACCTGGATAACGGTCAGCACATCCTGCTGGGGGCCTATACCGAAACGCTGGCACTGATGCGCCGCCTGGGCCGCAACCCGGATGCCCTGCTCATGCGCCGGCCGCTGCGCCTGGCCAGCCTGGACCGCCAGTTTCTACTGTCCGCGCCGCCCCTGCCCGCGCCGCTGCATGGCGCCGCGGCCCTGTTGCTCGCGCGCGGCCTGAGCCTGCGCGACAAACTCGCCGCCTTGCGCCTGATCCGGGCGCTGCGCCAGTGCCAGTGGCAGCCGCCACGCGACTGGACGGTCGCCAGCCTGATGCAATATCACGCCCAGCCCGAGGCATTGCAGCGCCAGGTCTGGACGCCATTGTGCGTGGCGGCCCTGAACACGCCGCCGGACCAGGCCAGCGCCGCCCTGTTCGCCGCCGTGCTGCGCGACACGCTCAACGGAAACCGCCGCCACAGCGACGTGCTGCTGCCCTGCGTGGACTTGTCTGCGCTGTGGCCTGACGTGGTCGCCCTGCAAGTGAAGATGCGTTATGGCGACACCGTGCGCATGCTGAGCCCGTCGAGCTCGGGCGTCGATGTCAACGATGAGCGCTTCGACGCGGCCGTGCTGGCCGTACCCCCCGCCATTGCCGCGCGCCTGCTGGCCAATGCTTTGCGCAATACCCCGTCGGCCGGCCTGCTGCGGGCCTTGCAGGCCTTCGACTATCAACCTATCGCCACCCTCAACCTGCGCCTGGCGGCCGCCTGGTCCTTGCCCGAGCCCATGCTGATGCTGCGCGAAGATCCGGATCGCGGCCATGCCGGCCAATGGCTGTTCGACCGTGCCCGCCTGACCGGGAAATCGCCCCAGGGCGAATTGGCCGTGGTCTGCAGCACCGCCAAACGGCTGGTGAACCTGCCCCGCCAGGAAGCGATAGACGCCCTGCTGACCCAGGTGCGCGAGCAGGCCGCGCGTGCCGGCCTGCCGCCGCTGCCGCCGGTCGAGGTCGCTGAACTGTTCATCGAGAAACGTGCCACGTTCGCGGCCGTTCCCGGCTTGGCCCGGCCCTTGAACCAGACACCCTGGCCCAGCCTGGCATTGGCCGGCGACTGGACCGACACCGGCTATCCGGGTGTGCTGGAAGGTGCCGTGCGCAGCGGCCTGAGCGCCGCCCGGGTGCTGCTCACCCGCCGCCAGGACTGAAGCCGCGCTAACGGATCAGAACATGGGCTGACAGCAAGCCCAGGGCGGTCAGGCACAGGGATCCTGCCAGGCTGGCCAGGGCATAGGCGCCCGCCGCCCCATACTGACCGCGCTCCAGGTATTGCACCACTTCGGCCGAGAACGTCGAGAAGGTCGTCAGCCCCCCCAGAAAACCCGTGATCAGGCCCAGGCGTACCCAGGCCGGCCACTCGGGATTGGCGGCCACCAGCCCCAGCACCAGGCCGATCAGGTAACCGCCGGCCAGGTTGACGACGAACGTCCCCCAGGGCCAGGCGGCGGTGTTAAGGCGCAGGCCCATCAGCCAGCGTAGCCAGGCCCCAAAGGTCGCACCGATGCCGACGGCCAGAAAGTTAAGCGGTATCAGCGTCTGCACGATGCGCCCGGCCTGCTGGCTCAGCCCTTGGCGGCGTGGATTTTCATGCGTACGGCCAGCACCAGCAGCAGCACACCGAAGAACACCGCATACAGCCCGATGGCCCAGATCAGGGCCAGCGCGCCCTCACCGGGTTGCGCCAGCAGCATGATCCCGAACAGCAGCGAAATCACGCCAGACAGCCCGTGCAGCCACTCATTCTGCATTTCCTTGCGGAACCGGATCGCCGCGACGATCTGGAAGGCACCGCCCACGATGGCCCAGAAGGCGATGATGTAGAGCAACACCAGCGCCGTGACCCCGGGCCAGAAGAACGCCACCAGACCGGCAGCCACGCCGGCCACGCCGGCCAGGATCAGCGGCCACAGCGGTTTGTTCTGATCACGGATGCGCCAGCCGGCAATCAGCGCGAAGATGCCATCGACCAGGGCATAAGCCCCCCATACCAGCACCAGCGCAGCCAGGGTGATGCCCGGCATGGACATGGCCAGGATGCCGAACAGCACCGCGACGACACCGCGCAATGCCACCCAACCCCATTGTTTTCCGATGTTCTGCAAAACGTCTTGACCGATCATGCCCATCTCCTGTGCATAGCGTCTTGGGGGGAATACCCGGGTTTATCTTATCTCTGACCCGTCCCCTTTGTCATGCACAGCAACACCTATGCGATTTAGCAATCTCAACGATCTTAAGATTAATTCTCATTAAGTGCTAGAATTCGCCACCTTTGTGAACGTACCATGACCCTATCCCCGCGAGGCCAGCAGCGCGCCTACTGGCTCAAGACCCTGCATACCTGGCACTGGATCAGCTCGGCGCTCTGCCTGCTGGGGATGCTGCTGTTCGCCGTCACGGGGCTGACCCTGAACAACGCCGGCCATATCGACAGCAAGCCGCAAGTGGTCACCCGCCACGCACAGATGCCGGCCCCGGTACTCAAGACGCTGGCCGCCGCGCAAGGCGCTTCCGTCCTCCCCGGGCGCGCGCGCGACTGGCTGGCCCGCGAACTTGATGCCGATGTCTCGCACGCCCGGCCGGAATGGTCGCCCGACGAAGTGTATGTCTCGCTGCCGCGAGCCGGCGGCGACGCCTGGATGTCGATCGCCCTCGACAGCGGCGAGATCGAATACGAACGCACCGACCGAGGCTGGATCGCCTATCTGAACGACCTGCATAAAGGCCGCCACACGGGGCTGGCCTGGAGCTGGTTCCTCGATATCTTCGCCGTCGCCTGTCTGGTGTTTTCACTGACCGGCCTGGTACTGCTGAAAATGCATGCCGGGCACCGCGCCGCCACCTGGCCCATGGTGGGCCTGGGGGTGGTCATCCCGGTCGTGCTGGCGCTGCTTTTCATCCATTGATTTTGTGCGGACCCGACCTGAAATGCGCAAACCCCTGCTTTCCCTCCTGCTTGCCTGCGCCATCCTGCGCACGGCCCAGTCTGCCGAGCTGAACGTCACGGTGGAGGTGCCCCGGCTGGACGTGGCCGAATACCATCGGCCTTATGTCGCCATCTGGATCGAGCGTGAAGACCAGAGCGCCGCGGGCGACCTCGCCGTCTGGTACGACGTGGCCATGAAGAACAACGAAGGCGCCCAGTGGCTCAAGGACATGCGCCAGTGGTGGCGTCGCAGCGGGCGCAACCAGACCTTCCCGGTCGACGGCGTGAGCGGCGCGACGCGCCCGGTAGGCAAGCACGCGCTCAGCTTCTCGGACAAGCAAGGCGCGCTGGCCAGCCTCAAGCCCGGCCAATACGCCGTGGTGGTGGAAGCGGCGCGCGAAGTCGGCGGCCGCGAGATGCTGCGCCTGCCCTTCAGCTGGCCGCCCCAAGGCCCGGCCCAGGACTCGACCCGAGGCCAGCACGAACTGGGCGAATTCGCCCTCCAGATCAAGCCCTGACATTCTGACGCGCTACGGAGCTCTGCAATGAAACGATATGCCCAACTGGCCCTTGCCGCCACGCTCGCCCTGCCCCTGGTGGCCCAGGCCCATGACGTCTGGCTGCGCCCCTCATCGACCGTGCTGTCGGGCACGGACGGCTGGATCACCGTCGATGGCGTGGTCAGCAACGACAAGTTCTACATCAACCATGCGCCGCTGCGCCTGGACAACCTCGTGATCGTGGCGCCGGACGGCGCCAAGATCGAGGCCCAGAACGCCCATCGCGGCAAACTGCGCAGCACCTTTGACGTGCAACTGGCTCAGCCGGGCACCTATCGCATCGCCGTCGTCAATGATGGCGTGTTTGCGCGCTGGAAAGAAAACGGCCAGGCCAAGCGCTACTTCGGCGCGGCCGACGGCCTGGACAAGGCCATCCCGGCACAGGCTCAGGATCTCAGCATCACCCAAAGCCTGGGCCGCGTGGAAACCTTCGTCACGGCCGGCAAGCCCAGCCCCATCGCCGCGACCGGCAAGGGACTGGAGCTGCTGGCCGTGAGCCACCCCAACGATCTCTATTCCGATGAGCCGGCCACCTTCAAGATGACGGTCGACGGCAAGCCGGCTGCCGGCCTTGAAGTCACCCTCGTGCCCGATGGCAGCCGCTACCGCGACCAGGTGGGTGAAATCGCCCTGAAGACCGATGCCCAGGGCCAGTTCCAGGTGAAATGGCCGCAGCCGGGCCTGTACTGGATCGAAGCCAGCGCCGAGGACGACAAGGTCACCGCGCCCAAGGCCAGCAAGCGCCGCATGAGCTATGCCGGCACGCTGGAAGTGCTGCGCCCCTGATCCCGGCATGCGAGCCCACGGCGCTCCCCTGACGGCCACGCCTCGCGCGGCGCCCGGCTACGGCGCCGCGCTGGCGCGTCCGGTCGCCCTGGCTGGCGCCACCATGGGAACAACCTGGTCGGCCCGGGCCAGCGCACCCTGGGGCCTGTCGCAGCACCTGTTGCAGGAGACCCTGCAGGCCCCACTGGATCGTGTAGTGGCCGAGATGAGCCACTGGGAAGACACCTCCGCGCTGTCGCGCTTCAATGCCGCGCCAGCAGGCTGGCACCCCCTGCCCGCGGCCTTGCTGCACGTACTGGACTACGCCCTGCAATTGGCCCGCGATACGCAGGGCGCCTGTGACCCGACGCTGGGGGAGTGGGTAGATCTGTGGGGGTTCGGCCCACGGCGCGGGATTTCCGAACCGCCTTCGGCGGCCCGGCTGGCCGAAGCCGGCGAGCGCTGCGGCTGGCAAAGGCTGGCGCTGGACCGGTCGCAAAACCTGGGCTGGCAGCCCGGTGGGTTGCAGCTCGACCTGTCGGCCATCGCCAAAGGATATGGCGTGGACTGCGCCGCCAGGGCGCTGGATGCGCTGGGCGTACGGCACTACCTGATGGAAGTCGGCGGCGAACTGCGAGCCCGGGGCCTGCGCCCCGACGGCTTGCCGTGGCGCGTGGCCATCGAGGTACCCGACGCCAGCGGCGACCACGCCCTGAGCCTCGCGCTGCCCGGGCACGCCATCGCAACCTCGGGCGACTACCGGCGCTACGCCACCCACGGGACGCGCCGCTATGCCCACACCCTGGATCCCCGCAGCGGCCTGCCCCTGGAAAACGACCTGGCCTCGGTCACGGTGGTGCATCCGGACGGTTGCATGCAGGCCGACGCGCTGGCCACCGCACTCAATGTCATGGGCCATGAGGCAGGTCTGGCCTATGCACGCCAGCACCGCCTGGCCGCGCTCTTCATCGTGCGCAGCGCCCGTGGCCTGCAGTGCTCGCCCAGCCCGGCTTTTCTTGAACTGGACGTCATCGGCCTATGATGCTGCGCTGGGGCGCGGCCGCCCTGCTGGTGGCCGCCTGGATGCTGCTGAGCTGGCGTGCCT
>JAEWJD010000126.1 GCA_023386765.1 Pseudomonadota bacterium
CATGCTGACGGTCACGATGACCGCAATGCCAAGATAGACCGAACAAAGTCGCAGGCCTTCGGCGAGGTTATGGTGCACTCCCCGGGCCAGCTGTCGGAAGACGCCAGCCATTGACGCATCGGGCATAAGAGACCTCTTGCGTTGGGAAAGTAAGGGCTGGATGTTAACCTGTAATTGCATCAAAAATGTAACCAACCAGCCGGGATCTGTAGTGAAGTACCGCGACCTGCGAGATTTTCTGAACCAGCTTGAGCGCCAGGGCGAGCTCAAGCGTATTGCCGCGCCCGTCTCCACGCGGCTGGAAATGACCGAGATCTCCGACCGCGTTCTGCGTGCCGGCGGTCCGGCGCTGCTGTTCGAGAACGCCGTGCACGAAGGCCGGCCAGCCGGCATGCCGGTGCTGGCCAACCTGTTCGGCACCCCCGACCGCGTGGCCTGGGGCATGGGTGCCGAAGCGGTCAGCGCACTGCGCGACGTGGGCGAGCTGCTGGCTTCGCTGCGCGAACCGGAGCCGCCACGCGGCTTTCGCGATGCGCTGGCCAAAGTCTCCATGCTCAAGGCCGCGCTCTGGGACATGAGCCCCAAGACGGTGCGCGGCGCCCCCTGCCAGGAAGTCGTCTGGGAGGGCGATGACGTCGATCTGTCGCGCCTGCCGATCCAGACCTGCTGGCCGGGCGACGTGGCGCCGCTGCTGACCTGGGGGCTGGTGATCACGCGCGGCCCGCATGCACGCCGCCAGAACCTGGGCATCTACCGACAGCAGGTCATCGGCCGCAACAAGCTCATCATGCGCTGGCTGTCGCACCGCGGCGGCGCGCTCGACTTCCGCGACCATCGCCTGGCCAATCCGGGCCAGCCCTTCCCGATCGCCGTGGCCCTGGGCGCCGACCCCGCCACCACCCTGGGTGCCGTCACGCCGGTGCCCGACAGCCTGTCGGAATACCAGTTCGCCGGCCTGCTGCGCGGTTCGCGCACCGAGGTCACCCAGGCCCTGGGCAGCGAACTGTCGGTGCCGGCCACCGCCGAAATCGTGCTCGAAGGCCACCTGCTGCCCGCCAACGATCCGCGCGCGCAGGCGGCACAGGTCCCCGAAGGCGCGCCGCCCCCTCCTGACACCGGCTACGAAATGGCGCTCGAGGGGCCGTACGGCGACCACACCGGCTACTACAACGAGCAGGATTGGTTCCCCGTCTTCACGGTCGAGCGCATCACCATGCGGCGCAACCCCATTTACCACACCACCTATACCGGCAAACCGCCCGACGAGCCGGCGGTACTGGGCGTGGCGCTCAATGAGGTGTTCGTGCCGCTGCTGCGCCGTCAGTTGCCGGAAATCGTGGATTTCTATCTGCCGCCCGAAGGCTGCAGCTACCGCCTGGCCGTGGTGTCGATCCGCAAGCAGTACGCCGGCCACGCCAAGCGCGTGATGTTCGGTGTCTGGAGCATCCTGCGTCAATTCATGTACACCAAGTTCATCGTGGTCGTGGACGAAGACGTCAACACGCGTGACTGGGCCGAAGTGATCTGGGCCATGACCACCCGCATGGATCCGGTGCGCGACACCCTGCTGGTCGAGAATACGCCGATCGACTACCTGGACTTCGCCTCACCCGTCTCGGGCCTGGGCGGCAAGATGGGCATGGACGCCACCAACAAATGGCCGGGCGAGACCGACCGCGAGTGGGGCGTGCCCATCAAGATGGACCCGGACGTCAGCGCCCGCGTGGACGCCATGTGGAAAGACCTGGGCCTGTAGGCCCCGGGCCGGTGGCAGCCAGGGGCTGCCGCCGGCTCAGGCGTACTTGCCGGTCAACCCGCCATCGACCACCAGTTCGGTGCCGGTGATGTAAGACGCCTCATCAGATGCCAGAAAGGCCACTGCGCTGGCCACCTCCCAGGGCGTGCCCATGCGCCCCATCGGCACCTGCCGGTCACGCGCGGCGCGCGCGGCCTGCAGATCCGACGCATCAAACATATGGGCCACATTGGCGCTCACGCGCGGGGTATCGATCAATCCGGGCACCACGGTGTTCACCCGGATACCGTCGGCTGCATACTGCTGGGCCGCCATGCGCGCAAAATGAATCACCGCCGCCTTGCTGACGCTATAGGCCAGGTGGGGATAGCCGGTATAGCGCATCCCGGCCACCGACGAGACCGCCACCACCGCCCCGCCGCCCTGCGTGCGCATCAGCGGTGCCAGCAGGCGCATGCCGATCAGCATGCTGGTGACGTTGACCTCCTGGATGCGACGCCACTGTTCATCGCTGATGTCCTCCGGGCCGCCCACCTTGCCGATCCCGGCGTTGGCCTGCCAGATATCGATACGCCCGAAATAAGCCTGCCCGGCTGCCACGGCGGCAGCCATGGCCTGGGCGTCGGCCACGTCGGCGCACAGCGCCAGCGCCTGTCCTCCGGCCCGGACGATTTCGTGGGCAGCCTCATCGGCCGCTTCCTGGCGGGCATCCAGTGCGATCACCCGCGCGCCCTGGCGCGCCAGCGTGACGCAACTGGCCTTGCCGATGCTCCAGCCCTGGGCCGAGGCCCCGGCGCCAGCCACCAGCGCCACCTTGCCCGCCAGGCGGGTCTCGTTGCCCGCGCTCATGCCGCCGCTCCCAGGCCGACCGTCATCCCGCCACAGACGTACAGCACCTGCCCGGTGATGAAACCGGCGCGCGCGTCCAGCAACGACGCCACCGCATGGGCCACGTCCTGCGCCGTGCCCATGCGCCGCACCGGGATCGTCTCCAGGATGCGGCGTGTCTGCGGTGCATCCGGCGGGTTGACGCGCTCGAACAATTCGGTGGCGATCGGGCCCGGCCCGACCGCGTTGACCGTCACGCCGTGGGGCGCCGTCTCCAACGCCCAGGTGCGCGTCATGCCCAGCAGCCCGGCCTTGCTCGCGGCGTAGGCGCTGCGCTCGGTCTTGCCCAGTGCCGCGCGGCTGGCGATATTGACCACCCGGCCGAAGCCGGCCTGCCGCATGCCCGGCAATAGCGCCTGCATAAGCAGCAGCGGCGCCACCAGATTCAGCGCCTGCACATCGACCATGTCTTGCGGCGTGGTGTCTTCCAGCAGCGCCGGCAGCACCTTGCCGGCATTGTTGACCAGCCTCAGCGGCGGGCGCTGCGCGGTCACCTCGGCCAGCGCAGCGCGCAAGGCGGCGGCGTCGGTGAGGTCCACCTCCAGGCAGGTTTCGCCCGACAGACGACGGGCTGGCGCCTGCCGGTCCAGATTCAGCACGGCGTAGCCGTCTGCGACCAGACGCTCGACGATCGCACGCCCGATGCCCTGGCTGCCTCCGGTCACCAGCACGTCCGCACTCATGAGGATGCCTCGGTGGATGACTGGTGGGACTGCCCCTCCCCGACATAGGGAATCGCGTGATCGATGGTTTCCCAGATGAAGCGTCCGGACGGCGATTGCTGCTCCTCGGCCACGTGCGACACCAGCCCGGCGGCGCGCGAGATCACGGCAAAACCGCGCATCAACGCCGTGGGCACGCCGATTTCGCTCAGCAAGGCCGCCACCGCGCCGGTCGCGTTGATGGTGATGTGCTTGCCATAGACCTCGTCGATGGCGGCAGCCAGCTGGCGCAGGGCGCGCAACGCATCGCCCTTGAGTTCGGGCTCGGCCTCGGCCAGGGCCAGCAGCTTGATCGAGCGGGGATCGTCAGGCTTGTGCAAATGGTGGCCGAACCCCGGCAGCGCCTGGCGTGCGGCGCGATGTTCGCGCGCGATGAGCAGGGCTTCGGCGGCGCCATCCGGCGCCTGACGGATGCGGTCCAGCAGGCGGGAGCAGTTCTCCATGGTGCCCACGAACTGGCTGCCGACAGCCATCAGGCCGGCCGCCACCGCGCCCTGCAGGTTTTCCGGCGCACTCATGTAGATAAGCCGCGTGGCGATCGCGCTGGGGGTCAGGCCATGCTCCATCAACGTCACCAGCACGGCATCGACCATACGCACGTCCACCGCGCGCGCGCGGCGTCCGAGAATCTGCATGATCATCACTTCGGTAAAGCTCATCTTGCCGATGATGTCCTCGACCAGATCGGTGTCGCGATACGACATGCCGGTGAGATGATGGGCGCAAAGACGGGTCTGCGGGGTGGTCATGAGGTCTCCTTCTGGGCCGCGTCACGCACGGCGGATTTCAGCACCTTGCCGACACTGGAGCGTGGCAGGCTGGCATGGATATGGATGTGCTTGGGCGTGGCGACCGGCCCCAGCAGTGCGCGCACATGGGCCTTGAGGGCATCGTCATCGGCCTGCGCCTGGGGATGGAACTGGACAGCGGCGTGAACGGCTTCGCCCCATTTCTCGTCCGGCAACCCGAACACCGAACACTCATAGACGGCGGGGTGCGACGACAGCGCATTCTCGACATCCACCGGATAGACGTTGAAACCGCCGGTGATGATGACGTCGCGCAGCCGGTCCTTCAGGAACAGATAGCCGCGCTCATCCATCAGCCCCGTATCGCCGGTACGCAGCCAGCCATCGACCAGGGTCTCGGCGGTTTTCTCCGGCAAGCGCCAGTATCCGCACATCACCAGATCGCCACGCACAGCCACCTCGCCGATCTCGCCGCGCGGCAAGGCCGCGCCGTCCGGCCCCAGGATGGACAACTCGGACAGCCAGGTAAGCCGGCCCACCGACCCCCGGTTGGCCGGCACCTCCAGCTCGGCCGGCGGCAGCGCCGTCACGATCTGCGGCGCCTCGGTCTGGCCATAGGTGGTGCCCAGCACCGGGCCGAAGAACGCCCGCACCTGCTCGATTTTCTCGACCGGCATGGGTGCGCCGCCATAGATCAGATTTCGCAGCCGCGGAAAATCGGCGCGCGTCACCCCTTCCTGGGCCATGATCATGTAGATCAGGGTGGGCGGCATGAAGCTCAGGGTACCGCCGCGCTCCCTAAATGCCGCCGTGACCGCCTGCGGTCCGGCTCCGTCCAGCAGCAGATGGCAACCGCCCTGGGCCAGCACCGGCAACAGATAGGTGCCGGTGCCATGGGTGACCGGTGCGGCCATTACGTAGCGATCCGCCTCGGTCAGCCCCCAGGTGACGATCTGGTTCATGATGCCGGCCGTCCAGGCGCGGTAAGGTTGCATCACCCCCTTGGGCAGCCCGGTGGTGCCGCCGGTGAACTTGATGGCCTGGATCGCCTCGCCGTCGAGCGCCGGGCGCTGCGGCGGCTGGCCGGCATGGCGCGCCAGCAACTCATCCAGCGCCAGCCCGCTGGCCGCGCCATCCAGTGCCACGCGGTGGCCGCCTGCCTGCACGATCAGCGGTTCGCCCAGCTCATCGGCCATCACGATGGACGGCTCGGTGGCCTGCAGAATGCGCCCGATCTCGCGCTCGGTGCTGCGGTAATTCAACGGCACCCAAACCTTGCCGCTGGCCAATACCGCCAGCAGCGCCAGGATGTGCTGAGCCGAATTTCCGGCACAGATCGCCACGCGCGTCTGCGGTGCCGGATCCAGATGCTGCAGGGCGGCGGCCAGCGTGCGGGTCTGTTGCGCCAGTTGCGCATAGCTCACCTGCCCTAGCGGGCCGTCAAGCGCAATGCGATCGGGAAAGCGCTCGGCGGCGCGGAAAAAGAAATCAATCGGGTACAACCTGCACTCCTTGGAATCAATTGGCCTTGAGATCGGCGTTCTTCACCACGGCGCCCCACTTGTCGATCTCGCTGGTGATCTTCTGCTGCAGGGCCTGCGGCGTATTGGGCGGCGTCGGTGCGAAGAATCCGCCCTGCCGGTAAGAAGCCTGCAGCGCGGCGCTGCCCAAGGCCTGGTTGACGGCCGCGTTCAGACGCTCGATCACTGGTGCAGGCGTGCCGGCAGGCGCCACCAGCCCGAACCAGGACTCGACTTCAAAGCCCGGCAAGGCCGACTCGCCCAGGGTGGGCACGGCCTCGGTCATGGGCAGGCGCTGTGGCGAGGTCACGCCGATGGCGCGCAGCTTGCCGGCCTGCACGTGGGGCAGCGACGACGGCAGGTTGTCGAACATCGAATCCACCTGGCCACCCAGCAGGTCGGCCACGGCCGGCCCGCTGCCGCGATACGGCACATGCAGGATGTCGGTGCCGGTACGCATCTTGAACAGCTCGCACGACAGGTGGATGGACGAACCGCTCCCCGATGAGGCGCAGGTCAATTTGCCCGGATTGGCCTTGGCGTAGGCGATGTACTCCTCCAGCGTCTTGACCGGCACCTTCGGATTGACCACCAGGATGTTCGGAATCGTCGCCAGCATCGCGACCGGCGCGAAATCCTTGACGAAGTCGTAGTTCAACTGGGTGTAGAGGCTGCGGTTGATGGTGTTGGCGATCGATCCCACATACAGGGTGTAGCCATCGGGCTGGGCCCGCGAGACGATTTCCGCGCCGATATTGCTATTGGCCCCCGTTTTGTTCTCCACCACGAAGGTCTGGCCCAGCTCGTCGCTCAGTGCCTTGGCCATCAGACGCGCCACGATGTCGGTTGCCCCGCCGGCCGCATAGCCTACGACCAGCGTCACCGGACGCTCGGGATAGGGCTTGGCGGCCCAGCTGGCGCCCGCCACCCCCAGGCAGGCTGCGGCCAGGGTCAGGCGCTGGAAAATGTTCTGCATGAGTCTCCTCCTGTTTGTCTAATATTTGGACAGATCGCTATCTGTCGAACTCATATTGGGCTTTGATAACAGGCACACCAAGCAACCTTGTCCAAAAAATGAACAACTCGAACGAAAGCCTGGCAGGCCCTCGCATCCTGCGTCGCGGCCTGCGTGTACTGGGCGTCTTGCGGCAGGCGGGGGCCGCCGGCCTGCATGTGGTGGATATCGCCCGCGAAGCCGGCATGCAGCGCTCGACCGTCTATCGCTATCTGGATGTGCTGACCGAAGAGGGCTACGCCCTGCGCGAAGGGCGGGCGCCGCGCTGGCGCATCGCCGAGCTGGGCGTGATGCTCTCAGGAGATCCGCATGCCCAGGCGGTGCGCCAGTTCCGCCCCTGGCTGCGCGAGATCAGCGACATCTCGGGTGACTCCGCCTTCCTGGTCTGCCGGGCCGGCAATGACTCGCTCTGCCTGCACCGCGAGGTGGGCAACTATCCGGTCCAGGTGCTGGCGGTCACGGTTGGGCATCGCCAGCCGCTGGGGGTCGGTGCGGCCGGGCTGGCCTTGCTGGCGGCCCTGCCCGCGGACGAAGCCGAGCAGGTGGTGGCGCAAAACGCCCAGGCCTTGCGCGCTTATGGCGGCATGACGGCAGGACAAATGCGGCAACTGATCCAGACCACCCGCGACCGGGGCTGGTCCGTGGTCGGCAATGCCGCCGTGCCGGGCGTACTGGGCGTGGGCGTGCCGGTCTGCGACGCCGACGGCTACCCGCGCCTGGCGGTCAGCGTCTCCAGCCTGATCAGCCGCATGCAGGCCTCACGCCAGCGCAACATCGCCGAACTGATCCGCACGCGTCTGGCACAAAGCGGTTCGCCATCCTGAGCACGCACGGCAAAAGGGCCTCCGAACGAGGCCCTTTTGCGGCGGGGTCATGCACCTGAGACTAGGATTTCCTGTCCGAGCGGGAGGACTGGAAAAAGCGCAGGGTCTGCCAGGCGGTAAATGCCAGGCCGGCCCAACGCAGCAGGCCGCTGCGCTTGCCGCCCATCACCAGGGCCGAGGCCGCCGAACCGATGATCGGATAGCGCCGGGCCAGGTTGTAGGCCTGCAGGACCCATTGGGAGGTATCGCCCTTGCCGGGCAGCAGATTTCTGACCAGGTTGCGCGGCTCCAGTGCCCGACCGGTTTCGGCCAGGTTCTGAGCCAGGGCCTCGCGCTCCAGGGCGGCGCGGGCGCGCAACAGTTCGATACGAACCTGGCGGTCCACCGTCGCGGAATGACGCGTCATGAACGCCTCCCTTGGGCTTGCTGAGCCGCTTCCTGCTGATCGAGCTCGGCCTGCGCCTGGCGCACCTGCTCGAACAACTCGGCGTCACGGCCCAGTTCGTGCAGCGTGGCCTCGAACGGCGTGGGGCCGCCCAGCAGGCTGCGCCGCACCATGAACAGCAACCCCACCCCCACTACGCCATAGATGCCTGCCAGCCAGCCAAGCGCCACATAACGGTGCTCGGTCGGCCAGAAGGCCACGGCGATCGTGACGCTGAAGACCAGCACGGCCAGGGTCAGGAACAGCAGGGCGGCGAACGCCATGCCAAGCACCTTCAGCAAGCGCAGCTTTTCAGCGCCCGCCTCCAGAGCCAGCAACTCAAGGCGCGTACGCAACAGCCCGACCAGGCTGGCGAACACGCCGAATACTGAGGTACGCAAACTCATGAGTCGAAAAAAGGGCAACGGCTGGCCGGCGCCTTGCGGCGCCAACCAGCCGTCAACCGCTTTAGCGGCGGCTGATCAGCAAGCCGAGCAGCAGGCCGGTCACGCCTGCGATGCCGATGGCTTGCCAGGGATTGTCGTGCACGTAATCGTCGGTGGCACGGGCCGCACGGCGGCCATGTTCCAGCACGGCATCCTGGGCATCATAAAGCGCCTCGCGGGTACGCTTGAGCGATGCCAGGGCACGCTCGCGCAGCTCGGAGGCAGCCTCTCCCGACGAAGACGCCGCTTCACGCAGCAGGGCTTCGGCGTCATTCAGGCTGCTCTTGACGCTGTCGATCAGCTTGTCTTTCGAAATATCTTCAGACTTTTTAGCGGGCATAGCGGGCTCCTGTTGATGTGTCGTCGGTTAAACCATAATACCAGCGCAAATCGCATCGGCAAGCACGGCTTGATACGAACTGCTACTTCACCTGCGTAATCTCAACCACCGATTTACTGCCCGACAGATCGATCTCCTGCTTCATGACCATATCCAGCGCCGGGCAATACCAATCGGTGACGCGTGTGTTCATTCCAGGTATGGGCAAAGTCAGCCCTTTAAAGGTCGCCATGGTCGGATCGCTATTGCGCGTATAGCGCAAGGGCCAACAGGATTGCTCGCCCAGGGCGGTGGCGATCTTCTGGCGGGCCCCCACGGTTTTTTCACCGATGCGGATAGTGGTGCTGGGCTGCCCGCCCAGCGGCGACTCCTTGCCGATGTTCAGGCGATAGCTCGCACCCGGCAGACGCTGCCCCTGGCCCTGTATCTTGTCATAGGCGAACAGGCCCAGCATGCGCAGATCGAACTCGCCCTCGGCCGGGCTGGTGCTGCCGTAGCGCACGAAACTGGCCTGGCCGTTCTTGACTGTCATGAGGTAATCCAGGCGCGACTTAGCCGGCGGCAGGCCGGCATAGGCGAAACTGGCCTGCCCGCGCACCCGCGCACGGCAGTTGTCACCGTTCTGGCGGCGCACCTCGTCGAACTGCAGGTCCGCCCCCAGGCTGACGTTGCCGGAACCGGTCAGTTGAACCTGGCCGCCATCATGCATGAAACGGGCGTCACACACCCCTGCCTGCGCCAGCGGCGCAACACCGGCCAATGCCAGTGCAAGCATCCATCGAGCCACCCTTATTACTCCTGTCTTGCGCCCCACCCGCCGGGGCTGGCGTCTGTCTCGCGATACTACACCGCCTGCCCGGCCCGATTGCCGCAAATCACTTCCGGCTATATCCAAGAAAGTAATCAAACGTTGGGTTCGGACCAGCGGCTTCCTATGATCGAAGCCATTTCAATACCCCTTGGCCGGATACTTCATGACGCTTTTCCCGATTTTCTCCGACCTGAAAAACCGGCCGGTTCTGGTGGTCGGTGGCGGCGAAGTCGCCACGCGCAAAGTCCAGGCCCTGCTGCAGGCCGGAGCCCTGGTGACCGTCGGTGCGCCATCGCTCGGGCCGGCCTTATCCGAGGCCCTGGCTGCTGGCCGGATTACCCATCGGCCGGGCCGCTTCGATCCCGCCTGGCTGGAGCAGGCCTGGCTGGTGATCGCCGCCACCGATGAGCGCGCCACCAACACCCAGGTCTATGAGGCGGCCAGCGCGCGCCGCCTGTTCTGCAACGTCGTGGACGACCCCGCACTCTCGAGCTTTCAAGTCCCGGCCATCGTCGACCGCTCCCCGTTGGTGATCGCGATTTCTTCCTCTGGCGTCGCACCGGTGCTGGCGCGACGTCTGCGCGAACGGCTGGAGTCCTTGCTGGACCAGAGCCTGGGGGCCCTGGCCGGCCTGGCCGCCCGCTACCGCAGCCAGATCCGCGAACGCCATCGCGAACTGGGCGCACGCCGCCGCTTCTATGACTGGTTGCTGGACGGCCCGGTTGGCGCAGCGCTGCGCCGCGCACGCCCGGACGAAGCCGAGACGGCCCTGCGTCAGGCGCTCTCACAGGCCGAGACGCCGACACCCGGACGCGTGGTGCTGGTAGGCGCCGGCCCGGGCGACCCGGGACTGCTGACCCTCAAGGCGCTGCGCGCGCTCAACGAAGCCGATGTCATTCTGCATGACCGCCTGGTCAGTGCCGAGGTGTTGGCGCTGGCGCGGCGCGACGCCGATTGCGTTGCGGTGGGCAAACGCCCCGGCGAAGACCACGACGCCACCCAGGCGCGCATTCATGCGCTGATGCGCGAATACGCCCAGGCCGGCCGCCGCGTGGTACGTCTCAAAGGCGGCGACGCCTTCATTTTCGGGCGTGGCGGTGAAGAACTGGAGTATCTGCGCGCCCACGGCGTGGATTATGAAGTGGTGCCGGGCATCACGGCGGCCCTTGCCTGTGCCGCCTATGCCGGCATCCCCCTGACCCATCGCGATCATGCGCAGTCGCTGCAACTGGTCACCGCCCATTGCCGCGGCGAGGAAGACAGCCTGGACTGGGCCGGCCTGGCACGCAACCGCCAGACCGTGGCTTTCTATATGGGAGTCGGGCAGCTGGAAGCCTTGGCCGCGCGCCTGATCGCCCATGGCAGGGCGCCCGACACGCCGTTCGCCCTGGTGGAAAATGGCAGCCGCCCCGAACAGCGCGTGGTCAGCGGCCCGCTGTCGCAACTGGCGGCGCTGGCGCGCCAGCATGCCGTGGCTGCCCCCGCCCTGCTGATCGTGGGCGAGGTGGCCGCGCTGGCCTCGTCACTGGCCTGGTTTGGCGCGACGACACCGCAAGCCGCGCCGCAGGCCGAGCGGCGGGCTGCCTGAGGCCGCCCCCGCACTGACGCCTTACAGTACCTTCTGGGTGGTGCCGAAGATACGGTCACCGGCATCGCCCAGGCCCGGCATGATGTAGCCCTGCTCGTTCAGGCAGCGGTCCACCGAGGCGGTGTAGATATGCACGTCCGGATGGCGCGCCAGCACGGCCTGGATGCCTTCCGGGGCCGCCACCAGAGTCAGGGCGCGGATTTCGCGCGCGCCGGCCCGCTTGAGCATGTCGATGGTGGCGACCATCGAGCCGCCGGTGGCCAGCATCGGGTCGACGATCAGGGCCAGGCGCTGGTCCAGCTCGCCCACCAGGCGCTCCAGGTAGGTATGCGCCTGAAGGGTTTCTTCGTTGCGAGCCAGGCCCACCACGCTCACCTTGGCGCCCGGGATGAGGCTCAGCACACCGTCCAGCATGCCGATGCCGGCGCGCAGGATGGGCACCACGGTGACCTTCTTGCCGGCGATCTTCTCGACTTCGACCTGGCCGCACCAGCCCTCGACCGTGGTGGGGGCCAGCGCCATGTCCTTGGACGCTTCGTAGGTCAGCAGTGCGGCGACCTCCTGAGACAGCTCGCGAAAGCTCTTGGTGCTCAGGTCGGCGCGGCGCATGATGCCGAGCTTGTGCCGCACCAGCGGATGACGGATTTCATGCACGGGCATGTGCGGATTCTCCAAAATTAACGATATCAGCCGTCCGGC
>JAEWJD010000217.1 GCA_023386765.1 Pseudomonadota bacterium
TCGCCATCGATGACGAACTCGCGCGCAGGCCGGTCATCGGCGGCGATTTCCTGCTGCACGCTTGCGATACGCCAGCCGGCAGGCAGATCGAGATTGCCGGCATCCTGATCAAGCTCGCCCGTCAGCAAGGCGAACAAGGTCGACTTGCCGGCGCCATTCTTGCCAACGAATCCGACGCGCTCGCCGGGGTTCACAACGAATTCCGCCTCGTCGAGCAGCACCTTGGTGCCGCGGCGCAGGGTCAATCCAGAAGCTCGTATCACAACAACTGTTCGCGGGTCAGCAGCAGCAACTGATCCGAGGATTCCTCGGTCGCCAGCCACATGGGTTCAAGGTGGGGGAATGCGGCTTCGAAATGCTCGCGTTCATGGCCGATCTCCAGTACCAGGAAGCCTTCGGCAGACAGGTACTGCGGCGCTGCCTGCAGGATGCGCCGCACCAGGTCCATGCCGTCGTCGCCGCCGGCCAGCGCCAGGAAGGGCTCTGCGCGGTATTCGGCGGGCAACGCATCCATGGATTGGCTGTTGACGTACGGCGGGTTGCACAGGATCACGTCATACTCGGCCTCCGGCAGCGCGGTGAAAAGATTGCTCTGGTGCAGCGTCAGGCGATCTTCAAGCTGGTAGTCCTGGACGTTGCGACGCGCGACCTCCAATGCATCGGCTGACAGGTCCACGGCATCGACTGCCGCAAACGGAAAGGCCAGCGCGGCCAGAATGGCCAGGCAGCCCGAGCCGGTGCACATGTCGAGCACGCGCGAGACCGCTTGGGGATCACCCACCCAGGGCGCCAGGCCCTCGTCGAGCAGTTCGGCGATGGGCGAGCGCGGCACGATCACGCGTTGGTCCACATAGAAGCGGTGTCCGCGCAACCAGGCTTCGTGGGTCAGGTAGGCAGCCGGCACGCGTTGGGAGACACGCCGGTCGATCAGATCCAGCACGCGCTGGCGTTCCTTGGCCAGCACGCGCGCATCCAGGAAGGGGTCAAGCAGATCGGGCGGCAGATGCAGTCCGTGCAGCACCAGATAGACGGCCTCGTCCCAGGTGTTGTCGGAGCCATGGCCCAGCGCGATCTGGCTGGCATGAAAGCGCGATACCGCATAACGGATCAGGTCGCGCAGGGTTTGCAATTCTTGGCGATCGGTAGACGACATGACGCCTCAGTGAGCCAGCAGCAGGTTTTCCAACGTGCGCCGGTAAATGTTCTTCAGGGGATCCAGGCTGTCCAGGGCAACGCGCTCATTGATCTTGTGGATCGTGGCGTTGCAGGGCCCGAACTCGATGACTTGCGGGCAGATCTTGGCGATAAAGCGTCCGTCCGAGGTGCCTCCGGTTGTCGACAGCTCGGTTTCCAGGCCGGTTTCGGCCTGGATGGCGGCGGCCAACGCATCGGTCAGCGAGCCGCGCGGCGTGAGAAAGGGCTCGCCGCCCAGTTCCCAGTCCAGTTCGTACTCCAACCCATGCCGGTCCAGTATTGCGTGCACCCGTTCACGTAGCGACTGCGGCGTGCTGGCGGTGGAAAAGCGGAAGTTGAACAACACGTCGGCCTCGCCCGGCACCACGTTGGTGGCACCGGTGCCGGCATTGAAATTGGAGATCTGGAACGTGGTCGGCGGAAAGTACTCATTACCCCGGTCCCATTCGGTGGCGACCAGCTCGGCCAGCGCCGGCGCGAACTGATGCACCGGATTGCGCGCCAGATGCGGGTAGGCAACATGGCCCTGGATGCCCTTGAGGGCAAGCGCGCCCGACAGCGTGCCGCGGCGTCCATTCTTGCAGACGTCGCCCAGCTTGTCGGTCGAGGTCGGCTCGCCCACGATGCAATAGTCCAGCGCCTCGCCGCGCGCCTTCAGGGCATCGCACACGATCACCGTACCATCGACAGCGGGACCTTCTTCGTCGGACGTCAGCAGAAAGGCGATGGAGCCCTCGTGCCGGGGGTGGGCAGCCACGAACTCCTCGACCGCCACCACGAAGGCAGCGATCGAGCTTTTCATGTCGGCCGCACCGCGGCCATACAAAAAACCGTCGCTCTCGGTGGGCGTGAAGGGGTCGCTCTGCCATTTATCGCGCGGGCCGGGCGGCACCACGTCGGTATGGCCGGCAAACACCAGCACCGGCGCGGCGTCGCCACGGCGAGCCCACAGATTGGTCACGCCGCCCTGGGCGATGGTTTCGCAGCGGAAACCGATGCGTGCCAGGCGCGTTGCCAGCATCTGCTGGCAGTCCAGATCTTCGGGTGTGACCGAAGGACGTGAGATCAGGTCTTTGACCAGTTCGAGAACTCGGCTCATCAGGCCCTCAGCAAATCGTTGATGCTGGTCTTGGCGCGCGTCTGCGCATCTACGCGCTTGACGATCACGGCGCAGGCCAGGCTGTGTGAACCATCCGCCGAGGGCAGCGAGCCCGGCACCACGACCGAGCCCGACGGCACGCGGCCATAGGTGATTTCGCCGGTCGCGCGATCATAGATCTTGGTGCTTTGCGACAGGAACACACCCATCGCCAGCACCGAGTTTTCTTCGACCACCACGCCTTCGACCACTTCGGAGCGTGCACCGATGAAGCAATTGTCTTCGATGATGGTGGGGTTGGCTTGCAGCGGTTCCAGCACTCCGCCGATGCCCACGCCGCCAGACAGGTGGACATGCTTGCCGATCTGCGCGCAGGAACCCACGGTCGCCCAGGTGTCGACCATCGTGCCCTCGTCGACATAGGCGCCGATATTCACGTAGGAGGGCATCAGCACCACGTTCTTGCCGATGAAGGCGCCACGGCGGGCCACCGCCGGCGGCACGACGCGATAGCCGCCTGTGCGGAAGGCGGCGTCGCCGAAACCCTCGAACTTGGTGGGCACCTTGTCGTAGAACGTCATGGGCCCATCTCCCATGACCTGGTTATCCTGCAGACGAAACGAGAGCAGCACGGCTTTCTTGATCCATTGATGGACGACCCAGGTGCCGCTGGCCTTGTCGGCGACACGCAGGCGGCCGTGATCCAGCGCGTCGAGGGTGTGCTCGACCGCTTCGCGGATTTCAGCGCCGGCGTGGGCGGCTGTCAGGGCAGCGCGGTCTTCCCAGGCTTGTTCGATGGTGGTTTGCAGGTCCAGAGTCATGCTTTTCTCGGCTTAGGGGGGGTCAAAATTCAAACATAGGTCCGGGCGTGGCGGGCGATGCGTTCGGCAGCCTCCACGCACTGAGCCAAAGGGGGGGCCAGGGTCAGGCGCATGCGGCCTTCGCCGGGGTTCACGCCATGGGCCTGGCGACCCAGAAAACTGCCGGGCAGTACCGCCACGCCTGCACCTCGGTACAAGGACTGCGCAAAAGCGGTATCTGGGCCGGGCGTGGGGGCCCAGAGATAAAAGCCGGCTTGCGGGCGGCGCACATTCATCGTGCGTTGCAAAATAGGTAGCACTGCATCGAAGCAGGCGCGATGCTCACGTCGATTTTCGACGACATGGGCCTCATCCGTCCAGGCCGCTGCGCTGGCGGCGGCGATGGCCGGGCTCATGGCGTTACCCTGGTAGGTCCGGTATAGCCGGAATCGCTCGATCAGGCGTGCATCGCCCGCCACGAACCCGGAGCGCATGCCGGGCATGCCGGAACGCTTGGACAGGCTGGCAAACACCAGCAGGTTGGCGTAGTCGTCACGTCCCTGGCGGCGCGCCGCCTGCAACGCGCCCACGGGCGGGTCATCGAAATAGATTTCCGAATAGCATTCGTCGGCGGCGATCACGAAGCCATACCGGTCGGACAGCGCAAACAGCGCATGCCACTGGGCCTCGGACGTGACATTGCCAGCCGGATTGCCGGGTGAGCAGACGAACACCAGCTGGGTGCGCTGCCACACCGCCTCGGGAACCGAACCCCAGTCGCTGCCGAAATCGCGCGCCGGGTCGGCGTTCAGATAATAGGGCGTGGCACCGGCCAGCACGGCCGCGCCTTCATAGATCCGGGGCGCTGGGTTGGGGCACAACACCGTGCCGTGGGCCGACGCATCGACGATCAGTTGCGTGAAAGAGAACAGCGCCTCACGCGAACCCAGCACCGGCAGGATCTGCCGTTCCGGGTCGGGCGCCGGGATGCTGTAGCGCCAGGACAGCCATTGCGCCATCGCTTCGCGCAACGCACTGGGCCCCTGGACAGAGGCCGGCGCTGAAAACCCATCAGGCTGCGTATGCAGCGCCTGGGCCACGGCGGCAGGCAAGGTACGTCCGGGATCGCCGCGGGACAGGTCGATGGGAGCCAAACCGGGAGGCGGCGCACCCGCCTCGGCCAGCAGCGCTCGCAACGCCTCGAAAGGATCGGGGTGCAGCGCACCCAGTCTGGGATTCATAAGCAAGATTTTAACAAGCAAGCTACAATAGCGGGCTTGCCTTTGCGAAGGTGGCGAAATTGGTAGACGCACCAGGTTTAGGTCC
>JAEWJD010000239.1 GCA_023386765.1 Pseudomonadota bacterium
GGGGCTCCCGGGGCCCCGCGGACTGCCGCCTGCTTAGCGCCAAGGATCTTTTCGTGGCGCAGGCGGCGCTGACCGGTGAGTCGCTCCCGGTCGAAAAATCCGCGCTTCCCTCCGCCGGGCGGGACAACCCGCTGGAACTGGAAAACATGGTGTTCATGGGCACCAATGTCGTCAGCGGCTCGGCCCTGGCCCTGGTGCTGGCGACCGGCCCGCAGAGCAATTTCGGCCAGCTGGCGGGCACGGTCACGGCCACCAGCCGCGCGCCTACCCAGTTCCAGCGCGGCATCAATCGCGTCAGCTGGGTGCTGATTCGCTTCATGCTGGTCATGGCGCCGCTGGTGCTGATCATCAACGGCGTGACCAAGGGAGACTGGCTGGAGGCATTGTTGTTTGCGCTGGCCGTGGCCGTGGGCCTGACACCGGAAATGCTGCCGATGATCGTGACCTCGACGCTGGCCAAGGGGGCCATCGCGATGTCGCGCAAGAAAGTGGTGGTCAAGCGCCTGGATGCGATCCAGAACCTGGGTGCCATGACGGTGCTGTGCACCGACAAGACCGGCACCCTGACTCAGGATCGCATCGTGCTTGAACGTCATATCGACGTGGCCGGTGTTCGTTGCGAGCAGGTGCTGCACTATGCCTATCTGAACAGCCACTACCAGACCGGTTTGAAGAATCTGCTGGACGTGGCGGTGCTGGAGCATGCCGAACTCGATCTGGCGGCGGCCTATCGGAAGATCGATGAGATCCCCTTTGATTTCTCGCGCCGGCGCATGTCGGTGGTGGTCAGCCCGCGCGCCGGCGACGGCAGCCATGAACTGATCTGCAAGGGGGCGCTGGAGGAGGTGCTGGCGGTCTGCTCGCACTGGCGGCGCGATGGGCAGGATATGCCGCTCGATGCGGCCTCGCGGGAAGAGATCCGCCGCAGCACCGGCAAGCTCAACGCCGATGGCCTGCGCGTGATCGCGGTGGCGATCCGGCGGCTCGACGGGCTGCGTGATGCCTATTCGGTGAACGATGAGCGGGACCTGGTGCTGGTCGGCTATATCGCCTTTCTGGATCCGCCCAAGGACTCCGCTGCGCCGGCCTTGCGGGCTCTGATGCGGGCGGGCATCAGCGTCAAGGTGCTGACCGGCGATGTGGAGGCGGTGGCTCGCAAGGTCTGCCACGAGGTCGGGTTGGAGGTCGAGCACTGGTATCTGGGGCCGGACCTGGATCGCATGGATGACGAGGAGCTGGGCGCTGCCGTAAGCCGCGCAACGCTGTTCGCACGCCTGACGCCGGCCCACAAGGAGCGTCTGGTTCGCGTGCTGCGGGCCCAGGGGGCGGCGGTCGGCTTCATGGGGGACGGCATCAACGATGCGCCCGCGCTGCGAGCGGCCGACGTCGGGATTTCCGTGCATTCAGCAGTCGATATCTCCAAAGAAGCCGCCGATATCATCCTGCTGGAAAAAAGCCTGACGGTGCTGGAAGACGGGGTCATCGAAGGGCGGCGTATTTTCTGCAATATGCTCAAGTACCTGAAGATGACTGCCAGTTCCAATTTCGGCAACGTCTTCTCGGTATTGGTGGCGAGTGCGTTTCTCCCTTTTCTGCCGATGCTGCCCATCCAGTTGCTGCTGCAGAACCTTCTTTATGATTTTTCGCAGACGGCCATCCCGTTCGACCGGGTGGATGCCGAACAGCTGCAGTCGCCGCAGCGCTGGGATCCGGAGGGCTTGGGCCGATTTATGGTTTTTTTCGGCCCCATTAGTTCGATCTTTGACATCCTGACGTTCGCACTGATGTGGTATGTCTTTCAGGCCAATACGCCGGAGCATCAAACCCTGTTCCAGTCCGGCTGGTTCATCGAAGGCCTGTTGTCCCAGACCCTGATCGTGCATCTGATCCGCACCCGCCACGTGCCTTTCCTGCAAAGCCGCGCGGCGCCCGCCCTGTTGTGGATGACCCTGCTCATCATGGCGGTCGGTGTGGCCTTGCCCTTCACTCCGCTCGCGAGTTATTTCGACATGCAGCCTTTGCCCTGGACCTATTTCCCCTTCCTCGTGGCCATTCTGTTGGGCTACGCCGGCCTGACGCAGGCGCTCAAGAACGTTTGGGTGCGCCGTTATGGCTGGCAATAAGCGCGTCGGGGCGGCGGCGGCCCTGTTGCTGGTGGCTTCGGCCAGCCACGCCGACGACAACACGCTGCAACTCTACGGCGTGGTTGACCTCGGGGTTGCCAGCACTCGCATGAGTGGCAGCGACCAAGGCACGCGCAATGGCCTGCTGTCCGGCGGCCTGACCGACAGCCTGTGGGGGCTGCGCGTGGTCGAGCCGCTGGGCAGCGGCTGGTCTACCGAAGCCGGCCTGGAAAGCGGCTTTGATGCCGCTAACGGCCAGATGAACGAGGCCGGCCGGCTGTTCGATTTTGGCAGCTGGGTGGCACTCGCCAGCGACGAGGCCGGCCGCCTGCAGCTGGGGCGGGCGTCCACCGTCGCCATGACCTATGGCAGCGAGCTCGAGGTCGCTTCCTGGCGTGACATGGGGATGGGCGCCTTGTTCAAGGCTTCCGACAACTACCGGCGCAACAACCTGCTGAATTACTACACGCCCCAATGGGGCGGGTGGCAGGCCGGGCTGGGTTATGCCTTTGACGCGGCCGGTCCGGACGGTCCGAAGGCCGGGGGGAGGGGGCATGCCCTGAGCGCCGGTCTCATGTATCAGTCCGAACCTTGGCTGGCCGTGCTCACCTGGGACCGCCTGCACCCCGGCAGCGGCAGCGAGGCCGCCGGGCGACGCCCGAGCGCCTGGCAGGCGGGGCTGTCCTACCAGGCCGACAGCTGGCGCGTATCGTTGGCCTGGTCGCGCCAGCGCGATGGCTTCGTCGGCCAGAACGGCGATGGTATCGAAGGCCTGGGCCCGCAGGCTTTCATCCAGGGTGGTCGTGCCGATGCCTGGCTGTTGGGCACGGAACTGGCCGTGGGGCCGCGCTCGGCCCTGCTGCTGCAGGCGTCGCTGGCACGCCCCGACTGGCGCTGGGAAAACGGCCGCCGCGCGGGCCGGGTTCAGCTCTATACCGTCGGATGGCGCGAAGACCTGTCGGCGCGCACCAGCCTCTATGCCTTTGTGGGCCGGCTCATCGGTGGCACGTTGGATGACACCTTTACCGAATCAGGAGGCGGGGCCACCCGGGTGGGCGTTGGCCTGACCCAGCGCTTCTGACGCGTACCCATGAAAAACCGGCCGCTGCCCGGGGAGGGCGGCGGCCGGTTTGCGCAAGCCTTCAGGAGGCTCAGGCCGGATCGGGAACCAGTCCGTGATACTTGCGGCCAAATGCCACGGTCGCCTGGAACATGCCCGCCTTGCTGCCGCAGTCATAGCGCTTGCCATCGTAGCGATAGGCATAGACCGGATGCTCCCGCATCATCGAGGCGATGCCGTCGGTGAGCTGGATCTCATTGCCGGCTCCGCGGCCGATGGTGCGCAGATGATCGAAGATCTGCGGGGCCAGCACATAGCGGCCCACGACGGCGAGGGTCGATGGCGCATCTTCGGGTGCGGGTTTTTCCACGATGCTCTGCACCCGTTCGGTCTGCGCGGCCACCGGCGTGGCGGCGACGATGCCGTATTTGCGGGTATCGGTTCGCGGCACGTCCTGCACGCCCAGTACGCTGCCATCCTGCGCCATGGCGCATTCGATCAGCTGCGACATGACCGGCTTGTCGGCGTCGATCAAGTCATCGGCCAGTAGAACGGCGAAAGGCTCATCGCCCACGGCGGGGGCCGCGCTCAGCACCGCATGGCCCAGGCCCAAGGGGGCTGATTGGCGGATGTACAGGCAGTTGACGTGCGGCGGCAGGATGTCGCGCAGCACCGCCAGCAGATCCTCCTTCCCTTTGCGCTCCAGGTCGGCCTGCAGCTCGGGAGCGCTGTCGAAGTGGTCCTCGATGGCGCGCTTGTTGCGCCCTGTGACAAAGATCAGATCGGTAATCCCTGCCGCCACCGCCTCTTCGACGGCATATTGGATCAGGGGTTTGTCTACCACCGGCAGCATTTCTTTCGGCATTGCCTTGGTGGCGGGCAAAAACCTCGTTCCCAAACCTGCAACGGGAAAGACGGCTTTTCGCACGGGCTTCATCGGGACTCCAGCAAAATGGTTCGGGAAAAGGAATAGCGGCGAAAACTTTTCGCCGCTGTCGCTATCATAACGCTATGAACTTGCGCTCTCGTCCATTTTCGCCTGCGGCTGGGACCCGCATTTTGACCGTCGTCATGAGTTTGGCGCTGGTATTGCCTGCGGCCCCCCTGGTTGCCCAGCCGGTCGGCCTGCCCTCCATGGGAGCGGCATCGGGCGCCGACCTCTCTCCGGCGCTTGAGCGCCAGCTTGGCGAAGCCATCATGGCGCAAGGCCGGCGTGATCCCACTTATATCAATGACCCGGAACTGGCTCAGTATCTGACCACGATGGGCCGGAAACTGGCGGCGTTCGCTCCTGGCGGCATGCCCGATGTCGAAATATTCGGTGTCCGTGATCCGGAAATCAATGCGTTTGCCATGCCGGGCGGCTTTATTGGCATCAACAGCGGCCTGATCGTGTCCTCGTCCAGCGAGTCCGAACTGGCCGGCGTGCTGGCCCATGAAATCGGGCACGTGGCGCAGCGCCACATTGCGCGCGGCATGACGCAGCAGAGCCAGAACAGCATGGTCATGATGGCCAGCCTGGCGGCGGCTTTGCTGGCCGCCCTGGCCGGTGGCGGCGGCAACCTCGCCATGGGGGTGGCGGCCTTCGGGCAGGCGGCTGCCATCAATCGCCAGTTGGGCTTTTCACGCGATGCCGAGCGCGAAGCGGACCGGACCGGCCTGCAGATGTTGACCCGTGCGGGCTACGACCCGGCCGGGATGGCGCGCATGTTCGAACGTCTCATGAACGCCTCTCGCCTGAATGAAGGCATGGGGGGCGGGGCCTGGGCAAGCACCCACCCCCTGTCCATCGAACGGATGTCGGATGTGCAGAACCGCATCCGAGAACTGCCGTCGTCGCGCTATCTCGACAGCGATGATTTCTGGTTCATCCGCGCCAAGATGCGCGTGGTGCAAGGGCGCGATGCCACCAGTCTGCGCAGCGCCCAGCAGCAACTGCGCGATGAGGTCAACACTTTGTCCGGGGTGCGCCGTGCGGCAGCCCAGTATGGGCTGGCCCTGTATGCCTACCAGCGCAATGAGCTGGAACAGGCGCAGCAACTCCTCAATGAAGCGATGGCCGGCGAGCGGCGCTCGCCCATGATGGCCAAGCTCAATATCGACATCGCTTCGGCGCGCAAGGATCGCGGCCGTCAGCTCATGCTCGCGCAGGCGGCCATCAAGCAATGGCCCGACAACCGTGCGCTGGCCGTCAGCTACGCCCAGGCCTTGCAGGACAATGATCGCTTTGCCGAAGCGCAGGCCTACCTGCGCGATCGCATCGAAAGGTGGGGTGCCGATGAGCCCGAGCTCTACCAGCTCCTGGCCCAAAGTGAATCGCGCGTCGGCAACGGCGTGCAGGCACGGCGCGACATGGCCCGCTACTACATGGCCACCGGTGCCTATGCCGCAGCCGAATCCCAGCTCCAGCAGGCCCGTAACCTCTCTCGCGACTTCTACGAGCAATCCCAGATCGACGTCCAGATCCGCGAAGCCAAGGAAAAACTCGCCGAAGAGCGCGCCCTCCTGGAACGCTTTCGCGCCGGTTGATCCGAGCCCAGTCCGTCCCGCCGCCCCGGGGTGAGGTTGCCCCCTTTTGGGGGCGGCAAGCGCGCAAAGCGCACGCCGCATGGGGGGCTTTCCCTATTTCCCTGTTTCGAAAAACCGTCCCAGCCGTTGCGGCAGCCAGTTCAGGTGGGCAGGGAAGGGGCCAGTGGGAAAGCCGGCATGACCGCCGGCCGCCGGTTGGTGCAGGAGCACCGAGTCGGCACAGTCGGCCGGCACCGGCAGGGCACTTTCGGGCATGAAGGGGTCGTTGCGGGCGTTGAGTACCAGCGTGGGCACGGCGATCTTGGCCAGCCACGGTTTGCTGGACGCACGTGTCCAGTAGTCCAGCGCATTGCGAAAGCCGTGCATCGGTGCGGTATAGGCGTCGTCGAAGTCGCGCAGGTCCTTGGCGTGAGCGATGCGCATGACGTCGATGGCGCCTGGGAAGCGCTTGGCCTTCTCCAGCACCTTGTGTTTCATGGTGCGCAGAAAGTAGGGCGTATAAATGCGGCGGCCGAAAAAACCGCTGCACAGCGCCTTGCCGCCTGCCACCAGATCCAGCGGCACCGACACCCCGGCCGCGCCGGCCAGCCAGCCGCTGCTTTCAGGGTGTTCACCAAGATACTTGAGCAGGGCATTGCCGCCCAGCGACACGCCTACCGCATGCCAGCGGGCATGGGGCAGACGGGCGCGTACGGTCTCCAGCATGAAGCCGCCTTCTTCGGAGTCGCCGGAGTAATAGGCCCGGGCGAGGCGATTGGGCACGCCCGAGCAACCCCGGAAGTGCGCGATCGCCACGATCCAGCCGCGTGCGCGGAAATGGTGGGCGATGGACTGGGCATAGCGGCTGTTGCTGCCGCCCTCCAGGCCATGGAACAGCACCAGGGCGGGCGTGTCCGGTGTACGGGGCAGGCTGTTCCAGTCTTGCGGGGACATCCAGCGCGCGGCGGCGGTCTTGCCGTTGACCGGCGCATCCGTCCTGATGGGGCTGCCATCGGGTGCCTTGTGCGGGAACAGCCCGGGACCGGTCCAGTCGAAGTCGACGAAATCGGTGTCGGGCGTATCCACGCGTTCGCGCACGAAGGCGATGTGGTGATATTGCGCCAGCGTGGCCGCGTACAGCGTCTGGCTATTGCCACCAGGCAGCCAGGGCGGGACGGGGCAGGGCGAGAGGTCGATCCGGGTCGCTGCCAAGTCTCTGCCTGTGCTCAGTGCAACCGGTCGGGGACGTCGTGCAGATCGAGCACGCCGGCCTCGGCGGGCGCCTGCGAAGCATGGTGCAGCACCATGCGCCAGCCGGTCGGCCCCTTGTGGTAGATGTTGGTGGCGTAGCAGTTGGCGAACTCGGTGCCATCCCGCGTGAGGATGGTGATCTGTTCGACCAGCACATGCACGGCGCACATCATGCTTTGCACCACGACCGGACGCAACGGATGGATATGCAGTGGGCCGTTGGCCAACACCTGCTGCCACGATTCGTGCACCGCGCTGTGACCCACGATCCGCAGGCCGCCAGGATGAATGCAGACGACTTCTTCGTCGTCCGCCCATATCTGCATGAGTCGATCGGCGTCGGCTTGTTCCAGGGCTTCGTAGAAGGCGTGCTCTGCTTCGTCAGGGGTGGCGAACATGGGCGGATCAGGGTGGCGCGCGCCGCGCGGGATTAATGACCGTGGATGACCGTGCCGGGCTTCAGGCGGTATTCCGCCCCACAGTAGGGGCACTGTGCTTCGCCGGTGTGAGTGACGTCAAGGAAAACGCGCGGATGCATGCTCCACAGAGGCGCTTTCGGCCCGGGACAGTACACCGGGAGGTCTTCCGCGCCGAGTTCGACGACTTCGTGCGCGGCTTGGGCAGCAGCAGTCATGTGACGTTCCTAAAAAAACGTAAGACGATCAAAGTTGGGGAAAGGTTCAACGCTTTCCAGGGCGCCGGCCAGGCGGGCCATGCGACCCGGAAAGGCGAAAGAGGGAGCCGTGGCCGTCCCGTGGAAACCAATACGGTGCTGCGCCGGCATGCCTTCCTCCTTCCAGTGACTCGTATTGTATCAAGCGACAGGGTTACAATACCCCTCTCGTTTGTGCCCGGGTTAGATGCCGGGGCCCGCGATAGCGGCGGCCCGAGCTGCTGCGCTGGCACTTCTACGCATACCTTTCCTGCGAGTCACATGACTTTGTATCGCCAGGGGCCGGGCCGTGGCCGCTGAACCTTCCGATTGGGCGGCTGACGACCCCGCCCATCTTCGCCGCGAACGCGCCGCTGCTTTCCGCCAAGGGGTGCACGCGATCGCCCCCGCGCTCATTGCCACCGGTACCTGGGGCATGGTCACGGGTGTGGCGATGGTCAAGTCGGGCCTGACCGAGTCGATGGCGCTGGCCATGACCCTGTTGATGTACGCGGGTTCGGCCCAGCTGACGTCGCTGCCCTTGATCGCCACCGGTGCACCGATCTGGCTTATCTTCGCCGCCGGCTGTGTGGTCAACCTGCGTTTCGTCATTTTCGGCGCGGCGCTGCATCCCTACTTCCGGCACCTGAGCTGGCCCAAGCGCCTTGGCCTGGGTTATTTCACCACCGACATGGGCTTCGTGCTGTTCATGCCGCGCTTTGGCGATGCCACCGTGCGGGGGACGCGCGAGCAACTCTGGTTCTTCCTGGGCACCATCGTGCCGGGGTGGCTGATGTGGCAGAGCTCATCGGTGCTGGGTATCTATCTCGGCTCCATGGTGCCCTCGACCTGGTCGCTGGATTTTGCCGCCGTGCTGGCCCTGATGGCCATCACCCTGCCGCTGGTGAACTCCAAGCCCATGGTGATCTCGGTGCTGGCCGCCGGTATCGTGGCCTGGGTGGGGCAGCCGTTGCCGCTGCGCCTGGGATTGGCGGCTGCGGTCATCGCAGGCATCGTGGCCGGTATCTGGGCTGAGCATTATTTCAAGCGCAGGGCTGCCTGATGGACGATCACGAGTATTACGTCTATAGCGCCATTCTGCTGCTGACGGTCTGTAGCCTGCTCACGCGCGCCGGCTACATGGTGTTCGGCGATTATCTGCCCCTGCCCGACTCGGTACGCCGCGCACTGCGCTACGCGCCGGTGGCGGCCCTGACAGCCATCGTGGTGCCGGATCTTTTGCCCTGGCATCCCGAAGCGGGTCCGGTGTTCGATTACCGCCTCATTGCCGGGATATTCGGCATTGTTGTTTTCCTGCGCACACGCAGTGCCGTCATGGTGATCGTGGCCGGTATGCTGGTCCTCTGGGGCCTGCGCTGGCTGGTCGGCTGACGGCCTTTGTATGGGCCTGCCGGCGGGCCCGGCGGGCTTTTCTGCGCGGCTGCGCTAAAATAAAGTTATCCACAGCAATCCGGGCCAGCCGTATTCCTCCGTTTTGTTCTTTTTCTGTGGCGCCCGGTATCTGCCCATCTCGATGACTCAAGCTACTTCTTCCACCGCGTCTGCTCCTGAGACGCGTACCTTTGCCGAATTCGGACTACACCCGCTTCTGCTCAAGTCCATTGCCGAAACGGGCTACACCAGCCCCACGCCTATCCAGGCGCAGGCGATTCCGGTCGTCGTGGAAGGTCGCGACGTCATGGGCGCAGCCCAGACCGGCACAGGCAAGACGGCCGCGTTCACGCTGCCGATTTTGCACCGCCTCATGCCGCTGGCCAACAGCAGCGCCTCGCCTGCCCGCCATCCGGTGCGTGCCTTGATCCTGGCGCCTACGCGTGAGCTGGCTGATCAGGTCTATGAAAGCGTCAGGCGCTACAGCCTGCACACGCCTTTGCGTAGCGCCGTGGTTTTCGGCGGCGTGGACATCGGTCCGCAGAAAGAGGCGTTGCGCCGTGGTTGCGAGGTGCTTGTCGCCACGCCGGGCCGCCTGCTGGACCACGTCGAGCAGAAAAACGTCAACCTGAGCCAGGTTGGCATCCTGGTGCTGGACGAAGCCGACCGCATGCTGGACATGGGCTTCCTGCCGGACCTGGAGCGGATCATCCGCCTGCTGCCCGCGCAGCGCCAGGGCCTGCTGTTCTCCGCTACCTTCAGCAATGAAATCCGCAAGCTGGGGCGCTCCTATCTGAATCAGCCGGTCGAGATCGAAGTCGCGGCCCGCAATGCCACGGCCGACACCGTCACGCAGATCGCCTATCCGCTGTCGGGCGACGCCAAGCGTGCCGCCGTGGTGCACCTGGTCAAATCGCGCGGCCTCAAGCAGGTCATCGTGTTCTCCAATACCAAGCTGGGCACGGCGCGCCTGGCCCGTCAGCTCGAACGCGATGGCGTCAAGGCAGAATCGATTCACGGCGACAAATCGCAGCTCGACCGGATGAAGGCTCTTGAGGCCTTCAAGGCCGGCGAGCTCGAGGTGCTGGTGGCGACCGACGTCGCGGCCCGGGGCCTGGACGTGGCCGGTGTGCCCTGCGTCATCAATTACGATCTGCCGTACAACGCCGAAGATTACGTGCACCGTATCGGCCGCACCGGCCGGGCCGGTGCCAGCGGCGAGGCAATTGCCTTGTTCGCCCCCGATGAAGAGCGTTATCTGCTCGACATCGAGAAGCTCATCAAGCGCCAGGTGCCGCGCGGCAAGCTGGAGCTGCCGCCCGAGCTGCTGGGCCAGAGCCACCAGGGCCGCGCCGAGCGTGGCAGCCGCGAAGGGCGTGAAGGCCGTGAAGGCGCTCGCGAGGCTGGCCGCGAAGGTCGCGACAACCATCGCGACAATGGCGCTCGCGAGTATGCGCGCCGCACGCCGCGCCAGCCGGTGGATGAGTTTTTCTTCAAGCCCTACGAGCCGTCGGCCGGTGCCGCGGCAAATGCCCTCACGCCGGAGCCCGATGCGGCCTCCTCGTCGGCACCCAAGCGCCAACTGGCCGTTCTGCTGGGCGGCGGCCGCAAGCCAGGCTGAGCGGCGCGATGCCCGGTCTTCAGGCCGGGCCGCCGTGGTGGCTGAGCAGCCGCGTCAGGTCGGGCAGGGTCGTGTCAATGTGACGCTCCCCGCTTTCGGCCAGGCTGTCTAGCAGTCTTTCCAGATGACCGATGTGCGGCAGCATGGTGCCGTAGAAACGGGTCTGTCCGCCGACCTGCACCAGCAGGGTGGGGAAATTCTCCACGTCTTCATCGCCGAGCAATTCGGGGTGATCCTCGATGTCGATCCAGGCAAACACCAGATCCGGGCGTTCGCGAGCCAGGGCTTCGAAGCGGGCGCGGTATTGCTGGCAGGTATCGCACCAGGCGGCGCAGAAGCAGGCCACCAGCCAGCTGTCGGGGCGGGAGAGCGCCTCGCGCTGAGGCAGGGAGTCGGTGGCAGGCAGAAGTAAAGGCATGTGGGCAAACCGTGGCGTGTTTGACTATGATACCCGGCATGCCGTTTCTCCTGGCCTGCCCATGAATCTGCCTTCCACCACGCCGCCTGCGGCGGCTGCCGCGAGCGCGCACGTCGCGCGAGCCTTCAAGCGCGCCCTGGTTTCCCAGTTGCATCCGAACATGCTGTTCGCGGTGTTGCTGCCTTTTCTCATCGCCCTGGTCGGGGCATTCCTGCTGCTTTGGCTGTTCTGGACGCCATTGACCGATTGGCTGACGCTGGAGGCGTCGCGCTCGGATGTGGTCAATCGCGTCGATGAGTGGCTGGTGGCAGTCGGGTTGTTCTCGCTGAAACTGTATCTCGTGCCGGTGCTGGCGGCCGCCATCCTGTTGCCGATCTCGGGCATTCTGGGGCTGGCCATCGCGGCGGTCTTCGTCATGCCGCTGGTGCTGCGCCATGTCAGCCGGCGCGAATATGCCGCGCTGCAAGCGCGTGGCCGCCATGCCACAGCGGTGAGCGTCTGGAACGCATTGTGGGTCAGCCTGGCCTTTGCCGCCGGCTGGTTGCTGACCCTGCCGTTCTGGCTTGTGCCGCCCATGGCTTTGCTGCTGTCGGTTTTCTGGTGGGCGTTTGCCTTCTCGCGCATGCTGCGCGTGGACGCCATCGTCGAACATGCCAGCCCCGAAGAGCGTCGCCAGCTGCTCGCGCGCAACAACATCGGGTTCTGGATCATCGGCCTGATCTGCGCGCTGCTGAACCTGTTGCCGCCGGCCTGGATCATCCTGCCCACCTTTTCCAGTCTGGTCTACGCCCATTATGGGCTGGACGCCCTGCAGCGGCTGCGCGCGACGCAGGCAGCTGCGGCGGGTGCTCAGCCGCAGCTGGAACAGTGAGTCCACTTTTTCCCGTTTTCTTTTCCAGGGCTACCCATGGTTACTGACATTGCCTCGCGCCGGATCGGCCTCATCATCGTCGGCGATGAGATTCTCTCTGGTCGACGCCAGGACAAGCACTTTGCCAAAGTGGTCGACATGCTGAGCATGCGCGGCATGAAACTGTCGTGGGCGCAGGTGCTGCCCGATGACCGCGATGTGCTGGCCGATGCCTACCGGCGCAGCTTTGCCAGCGGCGATATCGTGTTTTCCTGCGGGGGCATCGGCGCCACGCCCGATGACCATACCCGCCAGGCGGCCGCCGCCGCGCTCGGTTTGTCGCTGGCCTTGCATCCCCTGGCCGAAGAGGCCATCGTGCAGCGTACCCGCGATCTGGTGGAAAAGGGGCAGGGCAGTCTGGACATGAGCACGCCTGAGAACCAGCAGCGCCTGCAGATGGGGATGTTCCCCTCGGGTTGCGAAATCATCCCCAATCCCTATAACCGCATTCCCGGTTTCTATCTGCGTGATCACAGCTTCGTGCCTGGGTTTCCCGTCATGGCCTGGCCCATGCTGGAATGGACCCTGGATACCCGCTATCGCGAGTTGCAGCACACGGTGGCCCATACCGAGCACTCTTTCCTGGTGTTCGGGTTGCCCGAGTCGCGCATCACGCTTTCCCTGCAGGCGCTGGAGTCGCGCTGGCCGGGGGTCAAGGCCTTCAGCCAGCCCAGCGTGGGCGAGGCGGGTGCTGCACCGCACATTGAATTGGGGGTCAAGGGCGACCCCGATGCCGCCGCGCAGGCGCTCGAATTCCTGCGTGCGGAGGTCGAGCGCCTGGGCGGCAGCTTCGTGCCGCCGGCACGTTGATCGGGGACGGGGCGGACAGACAGGACAAATAAGGGTTGCCAAATCGCCGCTTGAATTTCACAATACGGTAAAACAAAGATTGCTGCGCTGCCGCATTTCGAGTGGCGCCACGCCCAAACATGTCTCGAGCGCCTTCCGCCTCCGTTTCGTCGTCCGATGCTGATCCCGGACAGTCCCAAATCGCCATCCAGGTTCTGGAGCGGGCGATGAACCTGCTTGATGCCTTGGCTGCCCAGCCCGAGCCCGTCACGCTCAAGGAATTGTCGGCGACCACCGGCCTGCATGCCTCCACGGCGCACCGCATCCTCAACGATCTGGTGGTGGGCCGCTATGTGGAGCG
>JAEWJD010000268.1 GCA_023386765.1 Pseudomonadota bacterium
AGGAAGGACACCGCCTTGGCGGCGATCACATGCTCGAGCGGCCCGCCCTGGATGCCCGGAAAGATCTGGCTGTTGACCGCCTTGGCCAGCCCCTCCTTGCTGAGAATCATCCCGCCACGCGGCCCGCGCAGCGTCTTGTGCGTGGTGGTGGTCACCACATGCGCATGCGGCAGCGGATCGGGATACTCACCCGCGGCCACCAAACCGGCCACGTGCGCCATATCAACCCAGAACAGCGCGCCGGCCTTGTCGGCGATCTGGCGCATGCGGGCCCAGTCCTTGTGGCGTGAATAGGCCGAGAATCCCCCGATCAGCAGTTTGGGGCGGGCTTGCAGCGCGATGCGCTCCATCTCGTCATAGTCAATATGGCCGCTGGCCGGATCCAGACCATACGGAATGATGCGGTACAGCCTGCCCGAAAAATTGGCCGGGTTTCCATGGGTCAAGTGACCTCCCTGCGCCAGGTTCATCCCCATGACCGTGTCGCCCGGCTCCGTGAGCGCCAGAAAGACGGCCATGTTGGCCTGGGCACCGGCATGCGGCTGGACATTGGCGTAATCGCAATCGAACAGTTCGCAGGCGCGTTCGATGGCCAATTGCTCGGCAACGTCCACATGTTCGCAACCGCTGTAGTACCGCCGGCCCGGGTACCCTTCGGCATACTTATTGGTGAAGACCGAATCCTGCACCGCCATGACCTGAGGGCTGGCGTAATTCTCGGACGCGATCAGTTCGACGTGATCTTCCTGGCGTTGCGCTTCTGCGCGCAACGCCGCAGCCAATTGCGGATCGGCATCCGCGAGGGAAAGAGTGGCGTCATACATGGGAGAGATTTCCTGCAGTGAGAGAAAGCGGGGAGCGGCATGCCGCCGCAACATCGATACCCGGCTCGGCCCCGGGCCCGCCGGGGTTGGCCCAGCGCCGATAACTCCGCCACGGCGAAGACCGGCTTCAGGGCCGGCAGCCCCGCACAAGCAGGCATGCCATGGCCTTGCCACTGCCATCTGTCCCGGCACGGGCCGAATCCGGTTCGGCCGGCAGCACTCGCTCAGGGCAGACAGCACAATCATCATGGAGGCGCGGGCTGGAATCGAACCAACCTGAACGGATTTGCAATCCGACGCATAGCCACTCTGCCACCGCGCCATGTAGGCCACATCTGCGTTTGACCTATGACAATAATTCTATTGGCATATTAAATAAAAAACAACCCCGATGTGGCCTTTGTGCTGCAATAACCGTGCTGTAACGACGTCAGCCATGCTGCCCGCCCAGAAACCGGCTGTGGCAGAATCCGGGCTGTAAGGGTCTGGGGCGCTCGCGGCCCAACTGGCTCATCCGATTTCACCCACTGGCCTAGGACAATATGAAAATTCATGGCAAGACCGCAGCGGAGATCTTCGACTGCGTGCGCGGCCTGGCGCAGTCTCAGCAGTTGCCTGCCGGCTCATCACTGCCGCCGGTGCGCGATCTGGCCGTCGAGCTCGGGGTCAACCGCAATACCGTTGCGGCGGCCTACCGCCGTCTGGTGACGGCAGGCATCGCCATCACGCAAGGCCGCCTGGGCACGCTGATCCGCGATCAATGCCAGCCCGGCGAACAGGAGGGTGCCCTGCCCGACTCTCCCCTGACCGATCTGGCCAGCGGCAATCCCAATCCCGCCTGGCTGCCCGACCCGAATGCGGCGCTGCGGGTGCGCCCTTATGTACCGCGCTTGTATGGCGAGCCCACCCTCAACCCCGGACTGCATACCTATCTGCAAGGCTGGTTCAGCCCCGACTGCCCGGCCGGTTTCGAGATCGACCTGGCACACGGGGCGGTCGACGCCATCGAACGCCTGCTCAGCGCCTACCTGGTGGCCGGCGACCGGATCGCCGTCGAGAATCCCTGCTTCCTGAGCAGCATCAACACCTTGCGCACGCTGGGCCTGCAGCCGGTGGGCGTGCCGGTCGACGAGCATGGCATGTCCGCAGAAGGGCTCGAAGCCGTGCTGGCCAAGGGTGTCCAGGCCGTCATCTTCACGCCGCGCGCGCACAACCCGACAGGTACCTGCCTGAGCGAAAAGCGCGCCCGCGCGCTGACGCGCCTGCTGGCCCGCCATCCGAATGTGCTGATCATCGTCGATGACCACTTCTCCCTGTTGGCCAGCAAACCCTATCATTCGGTGCTGCCGCGTACGGCCCAGCGCTGGGCGCTGGTGCGCTCGCTGACCAAGGCGCTGGGGCCCGATATCCGCGTCGCCGCCATCGCCAGCGACCCGGCCACGTCGCGCCAACTGCGGCTGCGCCTGGCCAGCGGCACCAGCTGGGTAAGCCATTTGCTGCAGGATGTCGTCGAGATCTCGCTGACCCAACCCCAAAGCCAGGCGCTGCTGGCCCAGGGTCGGGCCGACTACGCGCGGCGCCGCCAGACGCTTGAAGCTGCCCTGCTCGCGCAGGGGATTGCCTGCGTCACCGACGGCGACGGCCTGAACCTATGGGTGCCCTTACCCGGCGATGACCAGGCCGTCGCGCTGTCGCTGGCGCGCCACGGATGGCTGGTGCGCCATGGTGAAGCCTTTTCGGTCCAGGAGCCCGTGCGCGGGCTGCGCCTGACCCTCTCGACCATCGAACCGGCCCAATGCGAACGGCTGGCGCTTGATCTCAGGCGCAGCCTCGCCTGACGCAAGCCGCGCCTTCCCGCCGTCTCGCCCCTCTGCGCAGACGGCTTTTTTTTGGCATGGAATTTTGTCCTATGACATATACAATAACGATCGAGGACAAATTACAGCGCTTATGGGAAAACCCGCCAGCAAGCGCCCTGTCCCGTCGCCGCAGCGCTGCTGCCCGCCTGACTTTCCCTGGATTTTTCTACTGGCATGAAATTTCATTTTCCTATCGTCATCATCGATGAGGATTTCCGCTCCGAAAACACTTCCGGCCTGGGCATCCGCGCTCTCGCCGAGGCGATTCGGGCCGAAGGCTTTGACGTCCTGGGCGCCACCAGCTACCACGACCTGAGCCAGTTCGCCCAACAGCAAAGCCGGGCCAGCACCTTCATCCTGTCGATCGATGACGAGGAATTCACCGCCGACGGCGACAGTGCCCCTGCCCTGCAGAACATCCGCAGCTTCATCCAGGAAGTCCGCCGGCGCAACGCTGAAGTGCCGATCTATGTCTATGGCGAAACCAAGACCGCCCGGCACCTTCCCAACGACATCCTGCGCCAACTCCATGGCGTATTGCATATGTTCGAGGACACGCCGGAGTTCGTGGCCCGCCACCTGATCCGCGAGGCGCGCAGCTATCTGGCCGGCATCCGTCCGCCGTTTCTCAAGGCCCTGCTCGATTACGCCGAGGACGGCTCGTACTCCTGGCACTGCCCCGGCCATTCGGGCGGCGTCGCCTTCCTGAAAAGCCCGGTCGGCCAGGTCTTCCACCAGTTCTTCGGTGAAAACATGCTGCGCGCCGACGTCTGCAACGCCGTGGAAGAGCTCGGACAATTGCTGGACCACAGCGGCGCCATCGGCGCCAGCGAACGCAATGCCGCGCGCATCTTCAATGCCGATCATTGCTTTTTCGTCACCAACGGCACCAGCACCAGCAACAAGATCGTGTGGCAGCACGCGGTCGCGCCTGGCGATGTCGTGGTGGTCGACCGCAACTGCCACAAGTCCATCCTGCACAGCATCGTGCTGACCGGGGCCATCCCGGTGTTCCTGCGTCCCACGCGCAACCATCTCGGCCTGATCGGGCCAATCCCGCGCGAGGCCTTCTCGCCCCAGGCCATCAAGGAACTGATCCGGGCACACCCGCTGCTGTCCCATGTCGACGCCGACACGCTGCGCCCGAGGCTGCTGGTCCTGACCCAATCGACCTATGACGGCATCCTCTATGACACAGAAGCGATCAAGTCGTCGCTGGATGGCTATGTGCAAGCCCTGCATTTTGACGAAGCCTGGATTCCGCACGCGGCCTTCCACCCCTTCTATGGGGCTTATCACGCCATCGGCGGCCGGCGGCGGCGGCCGCGCGAATCGTTGGTCTACTCGACCCAGTCGACCCACAAACTGCTGGCCGGTCTGAGCCAGGCCAGCCATATCCTGGTGCAGGACTCGGCCACCCGTCAGCTCGACCGGCATCTGTTCAATGAAGCCTATCTGATGCACACCTCCACCTCGCCGCAATACGCCATCATCGCCAGCTGCGATGTGGCGGCGGCGATGATGGAGCCGCCGGGTGGCCGGACCCTGGTCGAGGAGAGCATCGCCGAGGCGCTCGACTTCCGCCGCGCCATGCGTGAGGTGGCCGAGCCGCTGGCCGAGGGAGACTGGTGGTTCCAGGTCTGGGGGCCGCCGGCCCTGCCCGACGAAGGCATCGGCGACCCCTCAGGCTGGGTGCTGGACCATGGCGAAGCGGCTGCCTGGCATGGTTTCGGGCCGCTGGA
>JAEWJD010000282.1 GCA_023386765.1 Pseudomonadota bacterium
CCCAGCCCGCGCGTAATCAGGCCCGCGCGGGCATTGGGGCCCAGCGCCAGGCCATCTGAAATGCCGCAGGCCACGGCGATGACGTTCTTGAGGGCACCCCCCACCTCGACGCCGATGACGTCCTGGCTGGCATAGACCCTCACCGCTGCGCCGTGCAGGGCGGCGGTGGCGGCCTCGCGCACGCTCAGGTCTTCGCTGGCGACGGTCAGGGCGACCGGCAGGCCCTGGGCCACTTCGCGCGCGAAGGAGGGGCCGGACAACACGCCGCAGCTTAGTCCGCTGCTGGACTCGCGCACGATCTCGTGCGGCAGCCGGGCGGTATCGGACTCGAAGCCTTTGCAGGTCCAGACGATGGGGGTGGCGGTGATGCCCAGAGTCAGCAGGCGCTGCGCCAGCTGGCGCATGATGTCGTCCATGCCGGCCACGGGCACGCCCAGGATGATGAGGGCGCGCGTGGGATCGGGGCCGAGAAAGGCCAGGGCGGCGTCCAGGTCGGCGCTGTAGTGCAGCGCGGCCGGCAGGCGCACGTCAGGCAGGTATCGGGTGTTTTCCTGCGAGGCGGCCAGGCTTTGGGCCTGGGCCGCATCGCGGGCCCACAGCAAAGTGGGGTGGCGGCGCGCGGCCGCCGCCGCCAGGGCCGTGCCCCAGCTGCCTGCGCCGAGAACGGCCACGCGCAGGGCGGGAGCAGAGGAGGGGCTGACCATGGCGGTTGCCGTATTACTGGCGGGTGGCGTTGGGCGGCAGGATGATGCCCGAATCGCTCTGGCCTTGCTCGGCCTGCTGTTGCTGGGTCATTTCAGCCACGCGCTGCTCGTACAGGGCCTGGAAGTTGACTTCGGTCAGGTGCAGGGCCGGCAGCGAGGTGCGGGTGATGGCGTCAGCCACGTTGGCGCGCAGGTAGGGGTAGAGCATGGTCGGGCAAACGATGCCCAGGATGGGATCCATTTGCTCGGGCGGGATGTTCGACAGTTCGAAAATGCCGGCCTGCGTGCCTTCGACCAGGTACAGCACCTTGTCGTTGACGCGCGTGGTGACCGTGACCGTCACGGTCGATTCAAACACCGTTTCGGCCAGACGCTGGCCGCCGACATTGATGGTCACCTCGACCGTCGGGCCTTCCTGCTCCAGGAGGATCTGAGGCGCATTGGGCATTTCCAGCGACAGGTCTTTGAGGTAGACGCGCTGCAGATTGAACACGGGCGCTTCGTTGCCGGCTTGCGAGTTGTTTTGATCCTGATCGGCCATGAGAAATTCCGGTTTGGGGTTGTAAGGCGAGGGGAGCCGTTGGCGGGTTGCGCCGTCAGCCGTTTAAGAGGGGCAGCAGACCGCCCGAGCGGTCCAGCGCCTGAAGATCGTCGCAGCCGCCCACGTGGGTGTCGCCGATGAAGATCTGCGGCACGGTGCGTCGGCCACTGCGTTCGATCATGATGTCGCGCTGGGCGGGGTCGCGGTCGATCTGGATTTTTTCAAGGTCGGTGACGCCGCGCTGGCGCAGCAAGGCTTCGGCCCGGGCGCAATACGGGCAGTAGTCCTTGCTATACATAACAACTTTTTGCATCGTTTCCCTCGACTGAAGGCTAAATTAAGACCATTAGACCGCATCGGGAGGCGCCATGCGCCCATGCCGTGACATCAACCTTTCTGCGTGACGGGCAGATTGGCCGCATACCAGGCGCGCATGCCGCCATTGAGCGTGAACACGTCGGTGTGGCCGAGCGCCTTCAGGCGCTGGGCCATGCGCGGGGCGGCGCGGCCCTGTTCGCAGACCACGATCAGCGGCTTGTTCTTGGGCAGGGCGGCGGCTTTCTTTTCCAGCTCGTCGGCGGGGACGCTGCGCGACTGGGCAATGTGGCCGGCCTGGAACTGCTCGGCGGCACGCACGTCGACCCAGACGGCCTGGCGCTGGTTGACCAGCTGGATGGCCGCCGCGGTGTCCAGCGCCGAGCCCCCACGTCCCTTGCGCAGGGTGGGCAAGAGCAGCATCGCGCCTGAAACGAGGGCGACGCCCACGACGAGGATATTGTTTTTGTCGATCAAGAATTGCAGAAAATCCACGGGGCATCCTGAAGTGCGGCGCGGCGGCGGCCAGCCGGAAAAGGGGTCTGGACGTCCTGGGCGCCTGATGGCGACGGCCCGGCGGCATAATGCGCCGGGAAGGCTAAGCCTGGGGCAAAATCACACAATTATAAAATGAGCCCATTGTTCAACTCCAACCTGCTGAATTCCAGCCTATAACTATGTACAAACTTGTTCTGATGCGCCACGGCGAAAGCCAATGGAATCTGGAAAACCGTTTCACCGGCTGGACCGACGTCGACCTGACCGACACCGGCCGCGAACAGGCCCGCAAGGCCGGCGAGCTGCTCAAGCAGGAAGGCTATGTCTTTGACCTGGCCTACACCTCGGTGCTCAAGCGCGCCATCCGCACCCTGTGGATCGCCCTGGATGCGATGGACGCCATGTACACCCCGGTGGGCGTGAACTGGCGCCTGAACGAGCGCCATTATGGCCAGCTGCAGGGCCTGAACAAGGCCGAAACCGCCGCCAAGTACGGCGACGAGCAGGTGCTGGTGTGGCGCCGTGCCTATGCCATCGCACCCGAACCGCTCGATATCGACGACCCCCGCCACCCGCGTTTCGACAGCCGCTACGCCAAGATTCCGGCCGATCAGCTGCCGGCCACCGAGTGCCTGCAGGATACGGTGGCGCGTGTGCTGCCGTTTTGGAACGAGTCGATCGCCCCGGCCATCCGCGCCGGTCGCCGCGTGCTGATCTCCGCACACGGCAACAGCCTGCGCGCGCTGATCAAGCATCTGGACAATATTTCCGATGACGACATCGTCAACCTGAACATTCCCACCGGCCAGCCGCTGGTCTATGAGCTGGATGAGGCGTTGCGTCCGATCCGCCATTACTATCTGGGTGATGCCGCCGAGATCGAGGCGGCCATGGCCGCCGTGGCGGCTCAGGGTAAAGCCAAAAAGGACTGATCCCATGCGGTTTGCAGCAGGCTTGCTGGGGGTGGCCATCTTGGCCGGTACGCCGCTGGCGTCTTCGGCCGCCACGGATCTGGCCAGTCGCCAGTCCGAGGCCGAGCGTCAGCAGGCCGCGCTGCGCAACCGCATCGACTCCTTGCAGAAGACGATCGACGAGCGCGAGGCCGCCCGCAAGGAGGCGGCCGATGCCTTGCAGGCCTCCGAGTCGGCGATTTCGTCGATCAACCGGCGCCTGCGCGAGCTGGCCGACAGCCATCGGGTGGCTGAGACCGATCTCGCTGCCCTGGAAAAGCAGATCGTCAGCCAGTCGGCGGTGCTGACGCAGCGCCGCAGCGAACTGGCCGGCCAGTTGCAGGCCCAATACACCAGTGGCCTGTCTCCCTGGAGCGAGCTGCTTTCCGGTGGCGATCCCCAGGAGCTGGGACGCAATCTGGGCTATCTGGAGTACGTGTCGCGCGCCCGCAGCCAGGCGGTGACGGAGGTGCGCCAGGATATCGAGCGGCTCTCGGCCCTGCAAAAGCGTGCCGATTCGCGTCGCGACGACCTGCAGCGCCTGACCCGCGACACCGAGCGCGAAAAAGACGCCCTGGTCAAACAGCAGCAAACGCGTGCCACCCTGTTGGTGCAACTCGAAGGGCAGATTACCGCCCAGCGGGCCGAAGCCAGCCGGCTGGGCCGCGATGATCAGCGCCTGTCGCACCTGATCGATGATCTGAGCGTGGCCATCACCCGCCAGGCCGAGGAAGAGGCCCGCCGCCGTGCCGCCGCCGAGGCCGCCCGCCGTGCCGAGGCCGCACGCAAGGCGGAGGCTGCCCGCCAGGCCGAACTGGCGCGCCGTGCCGAGGCGGCGCGTCAGGCGGAAGCGGCCCGCCAGGCCCAACGCCAGGCCGCGCAGCAACAGCAACAGGAACAACAAGCCCGCGAGGAAGCCGCGCGCCAGCAGGCACAGGCTGCCCGGCCCACTGGTCCGGTGGCCATGGCGGATCCCGATGCCGCCGGCTTGCGGCCGGTTCCGGGCAGCCAGGGGCGCCTGGTCGAAACGCGCGAACCAACGCCCGCCGTGCAGGTCAAACCGGTCGAGCCAGCGTCTGCCGCCCAGGCCGCCGTCCACGAAGAGACCCGGCCGCTGGTAGGGGATGGGGCCGGCTTGCGGCGCGGACTCACGCCGCCCGTGCGGGGTCAGGTGCAAGGCCGGTTCGGCCTCGGGCGCCCGGAAGGTGGAGTCTGGCGTGGCATTGTCCTACGGGCCAACGAAGGCACGCCGGTCAAGTCGGTGGCGCCGGGGACCGTGGTCTATGCCCAATGGTTGCGTGGTTTCGGCAATCTTGTCATCGTTGACCATGGGCAGCAGTACCTGACCGTCTACGCTTACAACCAGAGCGTGCTCAAACAGGTCGGCGACCGGGTTGCCACCGGCGATACCATCGCGACCGTGGGTGCGACCGGCGGGCAGGTGGAATCGGGCCTATACTTTGAAATTCGCCATCGCGGCGCTCCGGTCGATCCAGCCCAGTGGCTGGCACTTTGAGCCGGGGATAAAACACAGGATGCGTGCATGAGCTCTCGCAAATTTCGCGGTTTGGGTCTGGTCGCCACGGGCGTCGTGGCCGGCATACTGTTGAGCGTCGGTGTGACCGCCGTTGCACAGCGCGGCAGCCCGCTGCCGCTGGACGAACTGCGCCAGCTCAGCAATGTCTTCGCCGTGATCAAGAACAACTATGTTGAGCAGGTCGACGACAAGACCCTGATCAGCAATGCCATCGCCGGCATGGTGTCCAACCTGGATCCGCATTCGGCCTACCTGGATGCGGACGCCTATCGCGAAATGCAGACAGCCACGCAGGGCGAGTTCGGCGGCCTGGGCATCGAGGTGGGTGCCGAGGATGGCTTCATCAAGGTGATCTCGCCCATCGAGGACACGCCGGCCGCGCGTGCCGGCGTCATGGCGGGCGACCTCATCATCAAGATCGACGATACGCCCACCAAGGGCATGCTGCTCAATGACGCCGTCAAGCTCATGCGCGGCAAGCCCAAGTCGCCGATCACCCTGACCATCATGCGCGCCGACCGGCCGCAGCCGGTGGTCGTCAAGCTGGTGCGCGACATCATCAAGGTGCGCAGCGTGCGCAGCAAGATGCTCGATGACGGCGTGGCCTATGTGCGCATCGCCCAGTTCCAGGAAAAGACCGGTCCGGATCTGGCCCGCCAGCTGCGCGAGCTGGGCGCCAAGGGGGCGCCCAAGGGCCTGGTGCTCGATCTGCGCAACGACCCGGGCGGCCTGCTGACCAGCGCCATCGGCGTGGCCGGCGCCTTCCTGCCGCCGGATACGCTGGTGGTGTCCACCGATGGCCGCACGCCGGACTCGCGCCACAAGTACCTCGCCACGCCGTCCGAGTATGCGCGCGGCGAGAGCAACTACCTGAGTGGCCTGCCGGGCTGGGTCAAGACCGTGCCCATGGTGGTGCTGGTCAACGTCGGTTCGGCGTCGGCCTCCGAGATCGTGGCCGGCGCGCTGCAGGATCACAAGCGCGCCAAGGTGCTGGGCAATCGCACGTTCGGCAAGGGTTCGGTGCAGGTCATCCTGCCGCTGAGCGAAAGCTCGGCGGTCAAGCTGACCACCTCGCGCTACTTCACGCCCAGCGGCCGTTCCATCCAGGCCACTGGCATCGAGCCCGACTATGTCGTGGCCGATACCGCCGAGGGCGATCTGTTCCGCCTGCCGCGCGAAGCCGATCTGCAGCGTCACCTCTCGAATCAGCAAAGCCCGGATTCCGAAGTGAAGTCCGAGGCCGATGAGGCGCTCGAGGCCCCGTTGGGCAAGGTGTTCGAATTTGGCGGCCCGGAGGACTTCCAACTGCAGCAGGCCCTGAACCTGCTGCAGGGCAAGGATGTCCAGAAGGGCTCGGCGCGCGCGCAGGCCAAGGCGGATATCAAGCCCAACCTGTCGGGCACCACCGAGCGCCTGAAGATCACGCCGTCCGGAGTCGAGCCCGCCGGCAAACAATGAACGATCAGCAACTGCTGCGCTACGCCAGGCATATCCTGCTCGACGATCTCGGTATCGAAGGGCAGGAGCGCTTCCTGGCGGCCAAGGTCCTGATTCTCGGGGCCGGCGGGCTGGGCTCGCCGGCCGCGTTGTACCTGGCCACGGCCGGCATCGGGCATATCACCCTGGTTGACGACGACAGCGTCGAACTCTCCAACCTGCAGCGCCAGATCCTGCATACCACCGCCAGCCTGGGGCGTCCCAAGGCCGAATCGGGGCGTGACATGCTGGCCGCCTTCAATCCGGAAGTCGAGGTGGTGGCGCGCGTCGAGCGCCTGGCCGGCCAGGCCATGGCCGACGCCGTGGCCGAGGCCGACATCGTGCTGGATTGCTGCGACAACTTCGCTACCCGGCACGCCATCAACCGGGCCTGTGTGCAACATCGCAAGCCGCTGGTGTCAGGGGCGGCCATCCGTTATGACGGGCAGGTCAGTACCTACGACCTGAGGCGCGATGACGCACCCTGCTATCACTGCCTCTTTCCCGAGGCGGATGATGCGGAGGAGTTGCGCTGTGCCACCACGGGCGTGCTGGCGCCGCTGGTGGGCATCATCGGCGCCACCCAGGCAGCCGAGGCGCTCAAGCTGGCCAGCGGCCTGGGCGAGCCCCTGACCGGCCGGCTGCTGCAACTCGATATCCGCAGCATGCGTTGGCACAGCGTGAACGTGCCACGCGACCCCGACTGTCCGGTCTGCCGCGACCGCTGAACAGGCTTTCTGTGTCGGCGACTGCCTTTAAAGTTATCAGATAACCTGATTAGTTCAGGCTATACTGCCGGCATGCAGACGACGACCTTGACCGAACAGGTATCACGCCAGCTTGCCGATGACATCGGCCGCGGCCGCTATGCCGTGGGCGAGAAGCTGCCTTCGGGCCGGGCGCTGGCCGAGCGCTATGGCGTCAGCGCGGCCGTGATCCGCGAGGCTACCGAGAGATTGCGGGCCCAGGGGCTGGTGCGCAGCCGTCAGGGCTCGGGTTGCACGGTCATCGCGCGCAGCAGCGCACAGGGTTTTCAGGTGGCGCTGGAGGCTGGGCGCGACCACCGTGCCCTGGGGGCGGTCTATGAACTGCGCATGGATCTGGAAGCCGGCGCCGCCGCCCTGGCCGCCGAGCGACGCGACGCCGGCGACCTGCAGGCGATGCAGGCCGCCCTGAGCGCGCTGGCGCGCCACCAGGAGGATCCCTTGCTGGGCGCTGAGCATGATGTCGGCTTTCACCTGGCGGTGGCGGCCGCGACGCACAATCCGCACTATCAGCGCTTGCTGCAGTATCTCAACCAGCAATTGCGCCAGGCAGTCGATGCCGCACGCGCCAATACCGCCCGCCAGCCCGGGCTGGCCGACAGCGTGCTGGCCGAACACATTGCGATCTATGACGCCATCGAAGCCGCCCGCCCGGAAGCTGCCCGTCAGGCTGCACGTGGGCACCTGCGCAACGCCGCTGCCCGTCTGCAACTGGATTTCCCGTTTACGGATTGACCTTTCTTCGTTGTGATTCCCTATGAGCCAAACTGATTTCGCCCAACGCTTGCGCCAGGCCCTCGGCCAGGATGTGGTCCTGACCGAACCCGAAGCCATCGAACCCTGGCTGTCCGATTGGCGCGGCCTGTATACCGGGCAGGCGCAGGCGGTGGTGCGCCCGCGCAATACCGAGGAAGTGGCGCGTTGCCTGGCCCTGTGTCAGGCCGAAGGGGTGCCGGTGGTGCCGCGTGGCGGCAATACCGGCCTGTGCGGCGGTGCCACGCCTGACGCATCGCCGCGTAACGTGGTGCTCAGCATGGATCGCATGCAGGCGATCCGCAGCATCGACACGGTGGCCAACGTCATGGTGGTCGAAGCCGGTTGCATCCTGGGCAACCTGCGGCGTGCCGCGCATGAGGCCGGCCGCCTGCTGCCCTTGAGCCTGGCGGCCGAGGACTCCTGCCAGATCGGCGGCAACCTCGCCACCAATGCCGGTGGCGTGAACGTGGTGCGTTATGGCATGACCCGAGAGCTGGTCCTGGGCCTGGAGGCCGTGCTGCCGACGGGTGAGGTCTTCCATGGCCTGCGCACGCTGCGCAAGGACAACACGGGTTATGACCTCAAGCAATTGCTGATCGGTTCGGAGGGTACGCTGGGCGTGATCACCGCGGTGGCCTTGCGTCTGATGCCGCGTACCGATGTGCGTTCGGTCGTGCTGGCGGCGGTCTCTTCGCCCGCGCAGGCCTTGTCGCTCTACGAACTGCTGTTTCAGGCTTGCGGCGCGCGCCTGCAGGCCTATGAATATTTTTCGGGCGACTGCCTGGATCTGGTGCTGGAGCACGCCCAGGGGGTGCAGGAACCGTTTGCTGAACGTTATCCGGGCTATGTCCTGATGGAACTGGCCGATACCGAGGACGAGGCGGCCCTCAACAGCGCTCTGGAAAACGTGATCGGGCGTGCCCTGGAAGCCGAACTGTGCCTGGATGCCGTGGTGTCCGCCTCGCTGGCGCAGCTGCAGGGGCTGTGGAAGCTGCGTGAAGAAATCTCCGAGGCGCAGCGTGCCGACGGGCCTCACCTCAAGCACGACGTGTCGCTGCCGATCGAACAGATCCCCGCGTTCATGGAGAGCGCCGAGGCGCGCCTGCGCGAGGCCTATCCGGGCGTGCGGCCGTACATTTTCGGCCACTTCGGTGATGGCAACCTGCATTACAACCTGTCGCGCCCGGCCGGCGCGCCGCCTGCCTGGGCAGCCGAGTCCGGTGCGGCCGTCACCGACCTGGTGTTGGACGAAGTGCATCGCTATGGCGGCAGCATCAGCGCCGAGCATGGCATCGGCCAGCTCAAGCGCACGCACTTCCTGCACACCAAGGATCCGCTGGAATTGCGTTTGATGGCAGGCATCAAGCGCCTGCTGGATCCGGCGGGCATCATGAATCCGGGCAAGCTGCTGTAAGCCGGAGTCGCCGCAAGGGCGCGCCAGCCTGGCT
>JAEWJD010000332.1 GCA_023386765.1 Pseudomonadota bacterium
GGCCAGGCGCGCATCCTGGCCGTCGATTACCGGCTCGCGCCCGAACACCGCTATCCCGCGGCGATCGATGACGCCTTTGCGGCCTACCAGTGGTTGCTGGCCAACGGCGGCACGCCGGCGGCCATCATCGGCGATTCGGCGGGCGGCGCCCTGGCATTGCAGACAGCACAGCGCGCGCGTGACGCCCGCCTGCCATTGCCGCGCTCCCTGGTGCTCCTCTCTCCCTGGCTGGACTTGTCCATGCAGGGCCGTAGCTATGTGGAGCTGGCCGGGCGGGACATCTTTTCCAAGCCTGAACAGCTGCGCGCAATGGCGCGCAGCTACCTGGGGCGCCTCGGACCGCCACCGGATTCGCCATCTGCCTCGCCGCTCTGGGGCGATTTATCAGGCCTGCCGCCCATCGTCGTGCACGCGGGTGCGCACGACATCACGCTGGACGACTCGCACACCCTCGTCGAACGCGTGCGCGCCGCCGGCGGACAGGTGCAACTCGAGGTTTTCCCCGGCATGTGCCATCACTTCCAGATCTACGAAGCGCTGGCCGAAACGCGGGATTCGATCGAGGCGCTGGGCCGGCACCTGAGGCAGGACTAGCACCAAGGGGCGCGCCCGGCGCGCCCCCCTCTTATGCCTGGACGATCAGCCCGCTGCCCAGCGCGCTGGCCACCCGCTCAGGCGCCACGCCCCACTCACGCAGCACCTCGACCGAGTGTGCGCCCACCGCCGGCGCAACAGCAGGCGCACGCGCTGGCGTGACGCTCAGGCGCGGCGCGGGCGCCGGCTGCGTCACCCCCTCGACATCGACATAGGCCCCGCGGGCCGCCGCATGACGATGAGCCTCGGCTTCGCGCCAATCCAGAATGGGCGTGACGCAGGCATCGCTGTCCTCGAATAGCGCCGCCCAGTGGTCGCGCGGCTGGGTGGCGAACAGTGCCGCCAGCCGTGCGCGCAAGGCCGGCCATTGGGCCGGATCGCGGTCGTGGCTATACACGTCCGGGTCCAGTCGCAGCCGTTCGAGCAGCAGGTCATGAAAGCGCCGCTCAACGCAGGCCACGGCCAAAAAACGCCCATCGGCGCAGGCATAGGTGGTGTAGAAGTAGGCACCGCCATCGAGCAGATTGCCTTCGCGCCGGTCGGACCAGCCACCACCGGCGCGAAAGCCCCAGAACATCGAGGCCAGCAGGTTCGCCCCGTCCACCATGGCGGCATCGACGACCTGGCCCGGCGCTCCGCCGCGCACCGCCAGCAAGGCGGCCAGCATGCCGAACGCCAACAGCATGCCGCCGCCGCCGAAATCAGCCACGTAGTTCAGCGGCACCGGCGGCGGACGATCGGCCGCTCCGATGGCGTGCAACGCCCCGGTCAGGCCCAGGTAGTTCAGGTCGTGCCCGGCCTGGTGAGCCAGTGGCCCCTGTTGGCCCCAGCCCGTCATGCGCCCGTACACCAGCCGCGGCTGACGCCGCAGACACTCCTCGGGAGCCAGGCCCATGCGCTCCATCACGCCGGGCCGAAAGCCCTCGATCAGCCCATCGGAGGCGCCCACCAGTTCCAGCAACAGGTCGCTCGCGCCGGGCGCGCGCAGATCCAGCGCCAACGAACGCCGGCCGCGCGCCAGGACATCGTAACGGCTGTCCAGCAAGGGAAAATCCCCCTTCCTGTGCGCCGCGTGGATGCGCACCACATCGGCGCCGTGATCAGCCAGCATCATGGCCGCGAACGGTGCCGGCCCCAACCCCACCATCTCGATGATGCGCACACCCTGCAAGGCAGGCCTCATGCCTTCTCCTTGCGCCGTCACTGCGGCGCAACCCAGACGGTCAACCCTTCCAGGGCCGGGGCAACCGTAACCTGGCAGGAAAGACGCGATTCGGCACGGACATCATTGGCGAAATCCAGCATGTCACGCTCCATGTCGCCGGGGGCTCCCACGGCCTGCATCCATTCCTGGCCCACGTGGACATGGCAGGTGGCGCAGGTGCACGCACCGCCGCATTCGGCCACGATGCCCGGCACATTGGCGCGCCGCGCGCACTCCATCAGGCTGAGCCCGTCGTCCGCCTGGACGACGTGACGAGCCTCATCGGAGGTAATGAAAATAATCGTTGTCATACGAAGCGTTCCCGTCGTGTATCAAGCGCCGCAGCCCATCCCGCCGGAGACGCCCAACGCCTCGCCGGTAATGAAGCCGGCAGCTTCGGAGCATAAGAATCCAATGGCCGCCGCGACCTCCTCGGGCCGGCCCAGGCGACGCAGCAGCGTCAATGCTTCCAGGTCGGCACGCATCTTCGCCCCCGCGGCGTCGACGGCGCGAGCCAGCATGGGCGTATCGACCGGCCCAGGCAGCACGGCATTGGCGGTCACGCCATAGCGCGCGTTCTCGCGCGCAATCGAACGGGTGAATCCCAACAGACCCGCCTTGGCGGCGGCGTAGACCGCTCCTCCGCGCGAACCCAGGCGGCCCGCTTCGGACGACACATTGACGATGCGGCCAAAGCGCGCTGCCTGCATGCCGGGCAGCACGCCCAACGTGAAGGCGAACGCGCTCTCCAGGTTGACAGCCAACAGCGCGCGCCAGTCTTGCGGCGTCGTCAGGGAAAAGAAGGCGTGCTGATCCGCGCCGACGTTGTTGACCAGGATGTCGAACGGCCCGGCGCCGACACAGAAGCCGGCCACCGCCTCGGCGTCCGTGGCATCGAGCGCGACGAAGCGCGCGCCAGTGGCCTCGGCCACGCCGGCGCCCGCCTGGGCATCGCGGTCGCAGAACGTGACACGATGACCGTCGCGGCACAGCTGCGCGACGGTGGCCGCGCCGATGCCGTTGGCCCCTCCGGTGACAAGCGCGTGCCGCGCCATCATTGCCTCCGGAAAACGGGCTGGCGTTTGGCGATCACCGCCGCCAGCCCTTCCCGGCTGTCGGCCGTGGCCGACAGTGATGACACGGTACGGGCCTCTTCGGGCAAGGCCCGCTCGACCTGCAGCGTGTTCCATAGCAGGCGCTTGGTCGCCGCCTGCGCCAGCGGTGCCCCGGCAGCGTAGCCCGCGGCCAGGCGCGCCGCGCTCTCGTCGAGCTCCGCGTCGGGGACCATCTGGTTGATCAAACCCATCTCGAGCGCTTCGCCGGCGCCGACGATGCGGTTCGACAGCATCATTTCCATGGCGCGACGGAAACCGATCAGATGCGGCAGGATGACCGAGCTTCCCGCATCGGGCGCCATGCCCACCCGCGTGGCGCCGGCCAGGAACTTGGCGCTCTGCGCGGCGACGACGATATCGGCCGCGCACACCAGGCCCAGACCGCCGCCACCGGCCGCGAAGCCCTGCACCTGCGCCACCACGATGGCGTCCAGCCTGATCAGGGCGCCGATGGCCATTTGCAGCCAGGCGGTCACTTCGCGCAGGAAGTCACCCAAACCCTCGCCTTTGCTGGCGAACTCGCGCACATCGCCGCCGGCGCAGAAATGCTTGCCCGCGCCGCGCAGAAGGACCACGCGCACATCCGGCTCGCGATGGCAGCGCATCACCGCCTCGTGGAACGCCTTCATGAACTCGATATTCATGCCGTTGGCCGCGTCGGGACGGTTCAGCGTGATGCGGGCCACGTGGTCCGAATAGTCCAGCAGCACAGGACCTTCGGCGATCCAGATCTCAGGG
>JAEWJD010000348.1 GCA_023386765.1 Pseudomonadota bacterium
GCCATCGCCGGCCTGCCGCCCGGGCAGGTTCAGCGCCGTTGGTAGAACTTCAGCTTGTCGGTGTCCAGGGTGATGCCCAGGCCCGGCGCATCGGGGACTTCCAGGGCGTAGTCACTGAAGGCCAGCGTGGGCGCGGCGATGTCGTCGGTCAGCAGGTGAGGACCGAAGAGCTGCGCGCCCAGGGTGAGGTTGGGCAGCGTGGAGAAAATCTGCGCATAGGCGGAAGTGCCGATCTGTCCTTCGATCATCGTGCCGCCGAATAGCTGAATGCCGGCCGCCTGCGCGATGTTGCCAACCTGCTGGGTGCGCAGCATGCCGCCATGCTTGGTGATCTTGATCGAGAAGGCGTCAGCCGCGCCGCAGGCGGCGATGCGCAGGGCGTCATGCGGCGTCATGACGCCTTCGTCGGCCATGATGGGCACGGTGAAGCGTTCGGTCAGGCGCCGCATGCCGTCGATGTTGTGGGCTGGCAGGGGCTGTTCGATGATCTCGATACCGCCGGCCTCCAGCTGGGCGATGCCCCAGGTGGCGGTCGCTTCATCCCACCCCTGGTTGATATCCACGCGTACCCGTGCGCGTTCGCCCAGCGCCTCGCGGATGGCCAGCGCGCGGTCGACGTTCTCGCGCGGGTCGCCCTTGCCGATCTTGACCAGGAAGAGGCGATAGCGGCCTTCGTCCAGACGGGCCAGGGCCTCGTCGATGTCCTTGCCGATCTCGCCGTTGCCCAGCACCCAGAGCAGGGGCAGGCGATCGTGCACCTTGCCGCCGAACAACTGATGGGCTGGTACGCCCAGCGCGCGGCCCAGGGCGTCGACGCAGGCCATCTCGATGCCGCCCTTGGCATAGGCGTTGCCCTTGATGACCTTGTCCATGTGCAGGTGCAGCGCGCCCAGCTGGCGGATGTCGCAACCGATCAGGTGGGGGGCGAGACATTCGTCGATCATGGCCTTGATGGCGCCCGGCGCTTCTTCGCCGTAGTGCGGAATGATCGCGATCTCGCCCAGGCCTTCGGCGCCGCAGGCAGTGCGCACGCGCACGATGACCTGGCTGTGGCGGTCGATCACCGCCATGGCAAGCTTGTGCGGCCGGGCGATGGGAAGGTCGACGATGAAGCTCTCGATGGTTTGCAGTTTCATCATGCCTCCGGGAGATAGCACACGCCGTCGACATAGGCCTGGCGCCAGCGCGAGATGCGCACCTCGGCGAACAGCGCGCCCTGGCTGAAGGGGTCGGCGTCGATGAAGGCCTGCGCCTGTTCACGTGTGTCGGCGCGGATGATGTACAGGCCGCCGCCCGCATCACGGCCGTCGTCGCGTAGCTTCGCGCCGCAGGCCAGCAGTTCGGCGGCGTGCGCCTGCAGGAAAGCGAGATGGGCCGGGCGCAGCTGTTGGCGCAAGGCCTGGTGGTCGGGTTTGTCGAAGGTTTCGATGAAGTAGGGCATCAGGGTTGTGCTCAGTTGAGGCTGCCTTCCAGGCCGGTGGCGCGCAGCAGCGTGCGGTGGCTGGAGAGTTGTTCGTCCACCAGTTGACCCAGGGCCTGGGGCGTGGAGGGAGTCAGCATGAAGTCCTGCATCTGCATGGTCTGCCGGACCTGGGGGTTTTCCATCGCGGTGTGGAAGGCCTGGTTCAAGCGTTCGACGGTGTCGGCGGGCATGCCTGCCGGGCCGAACAGGCCCAACCAGGGAGCGATGGGGAAGTTGCCCACGCCGGCCTCGGCCATGGTGGGGACGTCGGGCGCGTTGGGGCTGCGTTGCGGCAGCACGGTGGCCAGCGCTTTGAATTTGCCGGCCTTGACCTGTGGCATGCCAGTGCCGGCGGTCGCGACGGCAGCATCCAGGTGGCCACCCATGATGTCGTTGATGACCGGCGGTTCGCCCTTGTAGGGCACGTTCAGGATGTCCAGGCCGGCGGCCTGCGCGACATAGGCGAAGGACAGCAGGCCGGTGACGTTGCCCGAGCCATAGCTCAGCTTGCCGGGATGGCGTTTGACGTGATCGATGAAGCCTTGCAGCGTGTCGCCGGGCACGTCGGCGCGGGTGTAGAGAAAGAAGGCGTAGCGGCCGATGTCGGTGATCGGCGTGAAGTCCTTGAGCGGATCGTAGGGCGATTGCTTGCGCATCACCGGCACGCCCGACATGGGGCTGTTGGTGGCGATCAGCAGGGTATAGCCATCAGGCGTCGCATGCCTGACCTCGGCGGCCGCGATCGCGCCATCGGCGCCGGGCTTGTTCTGGATGATGATGGGCTGGCCCAGCGCCTGGCCGGCTTCCTTGGCCAGCGTGCGGGCGATCAGGTCGGTCGAGGAGCCTGCCGGGAAATGCACCACCAGGGTGATCGGCTTGTCGGGAAAGGCGGCCTGCGCCGGCACGGCGGCCGTCAGGCCGGCGCACAGCAGCGCCAGGCCGGGAAGGAGGGATTTCATGGTTGGTCTCCTGATAGTTGTAGGGCAGGGAAATTCTATTGACAGGAGATCAATCTGAATAATGATATAAACCTCTGAAATCGTTCGTTTTCAACGATCAGTTGCCGCCCATGGAAATCCGCCAGCTCAAGTACTTTCTGGAGGCCGCACGCCTGGAGCACATTACCCAGGCGGCGCAGTCGCTGCATATCACCCAATCGACCTTGTCGCATCAGTTGCGGCAGCTGGAAGGCGAGCTGGGCACCCCGCTGTTCGATCGGGTCGGGCGCCAGGTGCGCCTGACCGAGGCTGGCCGCCTGCTGGTGCGTTTTGCGCAGCGCGCGCTGCGTGACCTGGATGAAGGCCGCCTGGCGCTGCAGTCGCTCAACAGCCTGGAGAGCGGCGAGCTGCGGGTGGGGGTCATCACGACATATACCAATTCCCTGCTGTCGCGCGCGATCGCGGCGTTCGCGACGCACTATCCGGGTGTCCACCTGTCGATCCAGGATCTGCCGATGGCGCAGATCGAGCGTGGGCTGCAGGACGGGATGCTCGACCTGGGCATGGGCTTCATCAACCCCGATGCCGAATCCCAGCTCGAAAGCGAACCGTTGTTCTCGGAGCGCTTGATGCTGCTGGTCCGGGAAGACCATCCCCTGGCCGCGCGCCGCGTGATCGGCCGCAAGGATCTGCCGTCGCTGGATATCGTGCTGCAATCGCGCCAGTACATTTCGCGTCAGTTGATCGAGCGCCACCTGGCGCGGGATATCGCCGGAAGGGTACGCATCGAACTGGATTCCCTGCAGGCCATGCAGAGCATCGTGGCCAACAGCCATCTGGCCTGCATGCTGTTCGAGGGCGCCGTGATCGCGCAGCCGGGGCTGCGGGCCATTCCGATCGGTTCGCCGCGCGTGACCCGCAGCGCGGCGCTGCTGTGGCCGCGCGAACGCTACCGCTCGGCGGCGGCACGTGAATTCGCCCGGCGGGTCAAGGCGGATCTGCCCCAGAACATACGGGTGGCGGCTGCCCGCGACGCGTGAGTCAGCGCGTGGCGCCCGCCGCGCTGCCGGCCTGCACGATCATCCGCGCCACCACGTCCAGCTGCAGGCGGGTGGCGGTTTCGTCGACCTGAAACAGGCGCATCACCGCCAGGCCGCGCAGGGTGGCGAAGACCACGGCGGCGAAGTGTTCGGGCTCGGCCTGGTGGCTGGCAATCTCGGGGAAGACCGAGACGAAATGGGCGAAGTACTTGGGGTCGTACTCTGCCCGCTGGTCATCGATGCGCTGGAACAGCTCGGGGGTGGTCTTGCAACCGAAGAACAGGCTCCAGGCGCCCACGTAGCTGGGCCGGCCATAGACTTCGTGCCAGACCCGCTGCACGAATTCGCGGGCGCGGGCCTCCAGCGGCAGGCTCAGTGCATCGGTCGGCCAGGCCTGGCC
>JAEWJD010000387.1 GCA_023386765.1 Pseudomonadota bacterium
CACCAGCTCGCGCCAGCGTCGTCCGGAGAAAATCCCGTAATGGCCCGCGCCCTGCACGGTGTAATGGCTCTTGCGCGCAGCAGGAATGCCGCTGCACAGCCGGATCGCGGCACGCGTCTGGCCCTGCCCGGAAATATCGTCCAGCTCCCCTTCGACGGTCAGCAGGGCGGTCTTGCGGATGGCCTGCGGGCGCACCCGTTGTCCGTCCACCTCCCAGGTGCCTTCCGGCAGGCGGAACTCCTGGAACACGCTGCGGATGGTGTCCAGGTAGAACTCGGCCGGCATGTCCAGCACTGCGTTGTATTCGTCGTAGAAGCGACGATGGGCGGCGGCGTCGCTGTCGTCGCCGCGCAGCAGGTGCAGATAGAAGTCGTAGTGCGACTTCAGATGGCGGTCCGGGTTCATGGCCATGAACCCGGCGTGCTGCAGAAAGCCCGGGTAGACCTTGCGGCCGGCGCCGGGGTAGTTCAGCGGCACGGCGTGGATCAGCTGGGACTCAAACCAGCTATAGGGTTTGGTCGTCGCCAGATTGTTGACCTGGGTGGGCGATTCGCGCGGGTCGATGGGACCGCCCATCATGACCATGCTGCGGGGCTGGACCGGCTCGTCGGCGGCGGCCATCAGCGAAATCGCCGCCAGCACCGGCACCGTGGGTTGGCACACGGAAATGACGTGCACGTCGTCATCGGCGCCCAGGTGGCGAATGAAGTCCTGCACATAGCGGACATAGTCGTTCAGATGGAACGGCCCGGCAGTCAGGGGCACCATGCGGGCGTCGACCCAGTCCGTGACATAGACGTCATGGGCGGGCAGCAGGGCGCGCACCGTTTCGCGCAGCAGGGTGGCATGGTGGCCCGACAGCGGCGCCACCAGCAGCACGCGCGGGTCCTTGCGGCCCTTGGTGCGACGCTGATCGCGCTTGAAGTGAACCAGGCGGCAAAAGGGGCGATCCAGCACGACCGACTCCAGCACCTTGACCGCCTGTCCGTCGACGGTGGTGGTGCCCAGGCCCCATTCGGGCTTGCGGTACTCCTTGCCGAGGCGGTGCATCAACTCACAGCTGGCGGCCAGCTGGCGTGACAGCGGCGTGTAGGCCAGCGGGCTGAACGGGCTGGAAAACAGTTGCGAACCCGCATCCGAAAATGCGACCAGGGGGCGCATGAACGCCCGCTGCATTTCATGCAATTCGTACAGCATTAGGCAGAAGTCCTAATCAAGCAGAGGCCTATCATTGCCGTGGAATATAACGGTATTTCGACAATGTCTGTGCCACAGTCCAATTGGACGCCCAACTGTTGCGAAAACGCAGCGTAAAACCGGGGTTTACCAGTAGTTCTCGACCGCCAGATTGCCCGGTATGCCGCGCCGGCCCGGCGCAAAACCGCGTTCTGCCAGCAATTTGCGGGCATCGGAGAGCATCGCCGGATTGCCGCAAAGCATGATTTTTACCTGGGCCGGATCGAGGCTTTCACCCAGCAGGGTTTCCAGGCGGCCGTCGGCCAGGAGCGTGGTCAGCCTTGCCTGGGGCGTGCCGGGCAGGGCCTCGCGCGTCGCCACCGGCAGGTAGCGCAGCTTGTCCGGGCGCTGGGCGAAATAGGCAGCCAGCGCGGGGTTGCCGGGCAGGCGCTCGATCTCGTCGCGATAGGCGAGTTCTTCGGCATGGCGTACGCCGTGCACGACCACGATACGGTCAAAGCGGGCCCAGGTGGCCGGGTCGCGCAGCATCGACAGGTAGGCCGACAAGCCCGTGCCCGATGCCAGCAGCCAGAGCGAGCCGCCCGCCTCGAAACGATCCAACGTCAGGAAACCAAAGGGTTTTTTCTCGACATAGAGCGCGTCGCCTTCGCGCAGCTGTGCCATGCGGGGGCTGAACTCGCCCTCGGGAACCACGATGGAGTAGAACTCCAGTTCGGACTCGTCAGGCGCACTGACCATCGAATAGGCACGCCACAGCGTCGGCTCGGCCTCCGGCATATCGGCGGCAGGCAGTCCGACGCGGGCGAACTGGCCGGCCTGGAAGGCGAAGCCCGGATCCCGCGTGACCCGCAGGGAAAACAGCTTCCCCGGAACCCAGGGACGGACGGCGGTGACAATCTGGCGCGTGTATTTGGTATCGGTCATGCGGAGGCGGCCTTGGCGGAAGACATCCGCATGAGGCCTGAAATCAGCGTTCGAGGTGTTGCAGCTTGTCCGGCACGCCATTCCATTCGTCGGCGTCGGGCATGGGCTTCTTGGCGCGGCTGATGCTGGCGAACTGAGGAGACAGCTCGGCATTCAGGGCGATGAATTTCATCTGGTCTTGCGGAACGTCTTCTTCGGCGTAGATCGCATTGGCCGGGCATTCGGGAATGCAGACAGCGCAGTCGATGCATTCGTCAGGATCGATCACCAGGAAGTTGGGACCCTCACGAAAACAGTCGACCGGGCACACGTCCACGCAATCGGTGTACTTGCATTTGATACAGTTTTCGGTAACAACGTGAGTCATTCTGGGAGCTCCGGGAGCAAACGGGCCTTATCTTATGATTAACGGGATTTTACCCGAGCGCGGCGCGGCGGGCCGATAACCCGGGATGGCGGCAGGGTGGGGAGAAGGAAAATGGCCCGATATGCTATGGTTCGCGAAATGTCCGGTGACGCATCATGATTATCACTTCGCTGCTCGACACCGACCTGTACAAGTTCAGCATGATGCAAGTGGTTCTGCACCACTTCCCAGCCGCGCAGGTCGAGTATCGCTACAAATGCCGCAATGCCGGCGTGGATCTGCGCCCCTACCTGGATGAAATCCGCGCCGAAGTGCACGCCTTGTGCCAGTTGCGCTTCACCGAGGCCGAGCTTGAGTATTTGCGCGGGCTGCGCTTCATCAAGAGCGATTTCGTCGATTTCCTGGGTCTGTTCCACCTGCCCGAGCGTTGCATCAACATCGAGGAAGGTCAGGGGCCGGGAGAAATCTCGATCACGGTGCGCGGCTCCTGGCTGCACACCATCCTGTTTGAGATTCCCGTACTGGCGATCGTCAACGAGGTCTACTTCCGCAACAGCCAGCCTGAGCCCGACTGGGCCGAAGGCCGCCAGCGGCTGCAGTCCAAGATGCACCTGGTGCTCGACGATCCTGCCCTGGCTGATTTCCGGGTGGCGGAATATGGCACGCGGCGGCGTTTTTCCAAGCGCTGGCATGAAGAGGTCGTGGCCACCATGAAGGCGCAGATGGGGCAGCACTTTGCCGGCACCAGCAATGTGCTGCTGGCCATGCAGCATAACGTCCGTCCGCTGGGCACCATGGGGCACGAGTACTTGCAGGCCTGCCAGGCGCTGGGGCCGAGGCTGCGCGACTCGCAGGTGTTCGCCCTGGAAGTCTGGGCCAAGGAATACCGTGGCGATCTCGGTATTGCGCTATCCGATGTCTATGGCATGGATGCCTTCCTGCGCGACTTCGATATGTATTTCTGCAAGCTGTTCGATGGCGCGCGCCATGACTCCGGTGACCCGTTCGTCTGGGGCGAACGGCTGCTTGCCCACTATCGTGACAATCGTGTCGATCCGCGTGACAAGACCCTGGTATTCTCCGATTCGCTGACTTTTCCGCGCGCCATCGAGCTGGCCCGCCAGTTTGCCGGGCGCTGTAAAGTGTCTTTCGGTATCGGGACCAACCTCACCAATGATCTCGGGCATACGCCCCTGCAGATCGTGATGAAGATGGTGCGCTGCAATGGCCAGCCTGTAGCCAAGGTGTCTGACGCACCGGAAAAAACCATGTGCGACGACCCGGCTTATCTGGCTTATCTGCGGCAGGTTTTTCAGCTGCCGCCGGCCTGATTTCTTTCAATTTATCCGTTAAGGGGTAGTTTATGAGCAGCATCAAGCGCTTCAATGTGGAAAAGCGCCTGTCCGACATGGCGATCTACAACGGCGTGGCCTATCTGGCCGGCCAGGTGCCCGATGACGCATCGCTGGACATGGTCGGTCAGACCGAACAGGTCCTGGCGACCATCGATCGTCTGCTGGCCGAGGCTGGCACCGACAAGACCAAGATCCTGCTGGCCCAGATCTACGTGGCCAACATGAAGGAATTCGACGGCATGAACAAGGCCTGGGATGCCTGGGTCGCGCCGGGCAATTCGCCCCCCCGCGCCACGGTCGAAGCCCGTCTGGCCAACCCCGACTACAAAGTCGAGATCGTCGGGACTGCCGCCGTCGCCTGAACGGTGTCACCAGGAGCCGGGCCGGCAGGGCCGGCTCCTTCGGCTCAGGCGGCCAGC
>JAEWJD010000002.1 GCA_023386765.1 Pseudomonadota bacterium
GCCATGCGGTCTGCATGGCGCTGCGCGTAACCTTGCTGGACAACCTCAGAGCCGGCCTGGATGCGGGCGAGCGCAAGGTGGGGCGCTGGCAGGATCAGGCGGGGGCGGTGGAGGTGGCCTTCGACGACCTGCCGGCGGCGTTCCTCAACCTTAATACGCCGGCCGATTTCAGCTAGCGAAACCCTTCAGCGCTGCCACAGGTGGTAGTCGTAGTAGCGCACCAGCGTGCCGTCCGGGATATCGGTGTCGTAGGGCAGGCGCGCCAGGCCGTCGGCCCAGGGCAGCGAACTCATCACGCCGGAGCTCTGGTTGCGATAGGCATGCAGTTCAGGTGTTTCGCCGCAGCGATACTGGACCCGCAGGAATTCCTCGCGCCCATCGCGGCGCGTGCGTTCGGTGCGCAGGGCCACCAGGGGCGTGGCGGGGAAAAGGTCGTGGCGGCCCTGCATGCGGCGCACCAGCGGCGAGACCAGCACCGTAAAGACCGAGAATGCCGACACTGGGTTGCCGGGCAGGCAGACCACGGGCTTGCCGCGGGCCTGGGCCAGCGCCACCGGCTTGCCGGGCTTCATGCGGACCTTCCACAGCACCAGCGAGGCACCCATGCTTTCGAGCACCGGCTTGACCAGGTCGCGTTCACCGACCGATACCCCGCCCACGCTGAGCACCAGATCGCATTCCTGCAGCAGCTGTTCGAAGGCCTGCGTCAGGCTGGCCTCATTGTCCAGGGCGTGCAGTACCAGCGGCGCCTCGGCGCCCATGCCGCAGGCCAGGGCAGCCAGCATGGCGCCGTTGGAGTTGTAGATCTGTTGCAGGGCGCGTGGCTGGCCGGGCGCGACCAGTTCGTCGCCGGTGGTCAGGATGCCGACGCGCAGGCGGGCATAGACCTGTGCCTGGTCGATGCCCTGCGAGGCCAGCAGGGCGATGTGGGCGGCGTGCAGTACCGTGCCGGCGGCGATCAGGGGCTCGCCGGCGCGGGTGTCCTCGCCACGTCGGCGGATGTGCTGCCCGGGCGTGGGGGCCTGCCGGAACGTTACGCTGCCATCGGCTTCGTGCGCGTCCTCCTGCATGATCACCGTGTCCGCTCCGTCAGGCATGAGGCTGCCGGTGAACAGGCGTGCCACGTGTCCCGGGGGCAGCGGCTGCGGCGCCACGCCGGCGTAGATGCGTTCGGCCATCAGTGGCAGCTTGCGCCCGGCAGCGTAGTCGGCGGCGCGCAAGGCGTAGCCGTCCATGGCGCTGTTGTCGGCCGGCGGCAGATCGAGCGCGGCCTGCAGGTCCTGGGCCAGTACGCGGCCGGCCAACTGCGCCAGCGGCAGGGTTTCGCGCCGTGTCAGCGCGCCGGCGGCCTCGGCCAGTTGGGCCTGGGCCTGATCGAATTCCATCATGCGGGGCTCCGCGGCGAGAGGTGGGTGGCGAAATTGCAGGGTTTCTGGCCGCTGTCGAGTTGCGGGGCGATCAGGCGCGTCCAAGCCGTGCGGCAGGCGTTGTTGGAGCCAGGCACGCAGAAGATCACGGTCTGGTTGGCGTAGCCTGCCAGGGCGCGCGACTGAAGCGAGGAGCTGCCGATTTCCTCGAAGGAGATCTGGCGGAAAATTTCACCGAATCCGTCGATTTCCTTGTCGAACAAGGGGCGCACGGCTTCCGGCACGTGATCGCGGTGGGAGAATCCGGTGCCGCCGTTGGTCAGGATCACCTGCACCTGTGGATCGGCGATCCAGTCGCTGATGATGCGGCGGATCTGGTAGATGTCGTCAGCCACCAGGTTGCGGCGCACGCAGATATGGCCGGCCTGGGCCAGGCTATGGGTGAGCAGGTCTCCCGAGGTGTCTTCGGCAGCGCTGCGAGTGTCGCTGACGGTCAGGACAGCGCAATTGAGCGCTATCGGGGTGGGGTCGGTCGTCATGGTGTCTCCTTGGCGTCATCCCAGGCGCGGGTTCGTTCCGCGTCGCTGGTGCGTTGTTCTACCCAGAAGCGGCTGCCGTCGGCGAGCGTTTCCCGCTTCCAGAACGGTGCGCGCGTCTTGAGGGCATCGATCAGGTATTCACAGGCCCGGAAGGCATCGCCGCGGTGCGCGCTGGCGGCAGCCACGAAAACGATCTGGCTCTCGCGGGTGAGAGCACCCACGCGGTGGGCGATCAACGTGCCGGCCAGCGGCCAGCGTGCTTGGGCGCTGGCCGCAATCTCGGCCAGCTCGCGCTCGCACATGCCGGGGTAATGCTCCAGGTACAGCGTATCGGTGGCCTGATCGGGCGCGTAGTCGCGCACGTAGCCGGTGAAGGTGACGATGGCCCCGGCGGCCGCGCCCACTTCGGCGCGCAGCCCGGCCAGCAAGGCGGCGCTGTCGAAATCAGCCTCCTGCACGAGAATCATGGCGTCATCCTCCGGTTACCGGCTCGAAGACGGCCACCTCGTCGCCGGCGGCCAGCGGGGCATCGCCCTTGACGTGGGTCTGGTTGATGGCGATGCGCAGCCGCGCCACGCCTTGCAATTGGGGGTAGCGTGCGGTCAGTGCCGCACGCAGGCCGGCCGTGTCGGCCGGCTCGGGCAGCGGCAGGGTTTCACCCCGGCGGCCCAGCAGTTCGGCCACACGGGCGAAATACAAGAGTTCAATCGTTGCGCCATTCACCGCTCTTACCTCCTGCCTTGTAGACCAGCCGCTGTTCCTCGATGACGATGCCCTTGTCGGCCGCCTTGCACATGTCGTAGATGGTCAGCGCCGCGACGCTGCAGGCGGTCATGGCTTCCATTTCGACGCCGGTCTTGTAGCGCGTGCGGCAGGTGGCGCGGATCTGCACCCGATGGGCCGCATCATCGAGGGAGAACTCGATGCCTACGAAAGCCAGCGGCACGCTCTGGCACAGGGGGATAAGCTCGGCGCAGCGCTTGGCAGCCAGCACGCCGGCCACGCGGGCGGTGTTGAGCACCTCGCCCTTGCCCTGGCCGGGCTGGGTCAGCAGGGAATAGGCGTGCGGGCTCAGGCGTACCGTGGCCTGCGCGATGGCGAGCCGGTCGGAGTCGGTTTTCTCACCGACGTCGACCATGCGGACCTGGCCGCTTTCGTCCAGGTGGCTCAGGGAGGAAGGGGCGTGGGTCATCTCGAAGCGCAAACCTTGATCTTTGGGGGCGATAGGGCTGCGTGCCGGCTGGCGCGCAGCCCTATGATAGACGAGGCTTGCGCGGCAGGGGCAGGGCCTTAACGCGCCTTGTCGGGCAGGCCGTCCGTGACTTCGGCGATGGCTTGTTTCATTTCGGTGTAGCCGATGGCGCGCTCGCGCTGGAAACTGCCCATCACGCCGGCGCAGCCGTCTTCGCCGCTGCCGCGCATCTGTTCCATCATGGCGCGGCCCTGCGCCTCCCCTTCGGCGAAGCGCGCGGGCAGCACGGTGGCGTCGAAACCGTATTCCTGGGCGTAGCGCTTGAGGTGGACATGCCAGTTGGCGGCATGCTCGCGCAGATCGGGTTCGGCGGCGCCGCAACTGCGCGCCGCACCCTGGGTGGCGCCTGCCGAAGTCACGATCTGTTCGAATATGGTCTGGTGTTCGCCGGCGTGGGCCGTGTGCGTCAGCACGACGGCGGCGGCAATCAAAAAGGCTCGCATAGCCAGTCTCCTGCGTCGCGGGTTGCCAACGTTTCATTATGGCCGCCCGGCTGCCGGATAAGGCTTTTGCGCAAGTATGCAGTCGTATCTGTCTGTGCGCGGGCTTTTCCTCTGTGTCCGGCATCGCTGCACCCGCCTGCAGGCACTATGATGGAGGGCGCAGGGCCTGCGTAGCCCTGTCCATTCAATTGATAACTTTGTTCCTGTTGGAGAATTTCATGACCATTTCCGTTGGCGAACGCCTGCCGGACGGCACCCTCACCGAGTTCATCGACACCGAAACCGCGGGTTGCCAGCTCGGCCCCAACGCGTTCCAGGTGGCGGACCTGGTCAAGGGCAAGAAGATCGCGCTGTTTGCGGTGCCGGGTGCATTCACCCCGACCTGCTCGAACAATCACCTGCCGGGCTACATCGCCGCGGCGGCCGACCTGGCTGCCAAGGGCGTGGACGAGATCTGGTGCGTGGCGGTCAACGATGCCTTCGTGATGGGAGCCTGGGGCCGCGAGCATCAGGCCGCCGGCAAGGTGCGCATGATGGCCGACGGCTCGGCCCTGTGGACCCGTGAGCTGGGCCTGGAGCTGGACCTGGTTGCCCGTGGCATGGGTGTGCGCTCGCAACGCTATTCGGCCCTGATCGAAGATGGCGTGGTCAAGCAGCTGAACATCGAAGCCCCCGGCAAGTTCGAAGTCAGCGACGCGGCCACCATGCTGTCGCAGGCCTGAGCTATTTCTGCAGGCTGACCCTGCTTGACTGCCCCGGCCTCGTGCCGGGCTAATCTTTGCAGCCCGAGGTTCCATGGTTTCGACGCTGTTTTCGTTTTCCTCCCTGTATTTCGCGACCCTGCTGATGCTCATCGGCACCGGCCTGTTCAACACCTATATGGGGTTGAAGC
>JAEWJD010000023.1 GCA_023386765.1 Pseudomonadota bacterium
GTCATTGACGCCAGCCGTGTCCTGGGCGGGCCTTTCTGCGGCCAGATCCTGGCTGACCACGGCGCGGACGTGATCAAGATCGAGCCGCCCATGGGCGACGAGACGCGTGGCTGGGGCCCCCCGTTCGTGGGCGATGCCGCCAGCTACTTCATCGGCGTCAACCGCAACAAGCGCGACGTGTCGATCGACATGACGCAGCAGGCGGGCCAGGAACTGTTGCTGCGCATGCTCGAGGGCGCCGACGTGTTCCTTGAAAACTTCAAGATCGGCACGCTGGAGAAGTGGGGCCTGAGCAGCGAGATGCTGCGCGAGAAGTTTCCGCGCCTGATCCACTGCCGCGTGTCGGGTTTCGGCGCCGACGGCCCCTATGGCAGCCAGCCGGGCTATGACGCTGCCGTGCAGGCCATGACCGGCCTGATGAGCGTCAACGGCGAAGAGGGCGGCAAGCCGCTGCGCATGGGCGTGCCCATCATCGACCTGGTGACCGGCATGAACGCCGTGATCGGCATCCTGCTGGCGCTGCAGGAACGCGCCAAGAGCGGTGAAGGCCAGTTCGTCGAAGCGACCCTGTACGACTCGGGCGTGTCGATGCTGCACCCGCAGCTGCCCAACTTCTACCTCAATGGCAAGGTGCCGCAGCGTTCGGGCAACCGTCACCCGAACATCTGCCCCTACGATGCTTTCGAGACGCGCACCGTGCCGCTGTTCCTGGCGGTCGGCAACAACCGTCAGTTCGTGACGATGTGCAAAGTGCTGGGCCGTCCGGAAATGGGCGAGGATCCGCGCTTCAAGACCAACGCCCTGCGCAATCAGCATCGCGACGAACTGCGCGATGAGTTGGTGGCGCTGCTGGGCGAGCGCGACGGCGTACAGGTCTCCAAGGAGCTGGTGGGCGCGGGCGTGCCTTGCGGCCCGGTGCGGACCATCGACCAGGTGGTCGAGGATCCGCATACCCATCACCGCGGCATGGTGGTCGACATCGACGACTATCGCGGCACTGGCGCGCCGGTGAAGCTGTCGCGCACGCCGGCTTCGTATCGCAGCCGTCCGCCGTCGTTCGCCCAGCATACCGACGAGGTGCTGGCTGAACTGGGCATCAATCCCGAGGACTACGCGGCCGTTTTGCCGCGCAAGCCGGTGGTGTAAGGCTGGCCTCAAGCCTGGCGCCCCGCCGCGCGCCGCCCCTGACCGCAAGGACGAATGAGCAGGGGAGGCGAGCGGCCTGGGGCGCGGGCGGCCAGCCGTGGGCAGCACAACCCTGCCGGAGCACTGCGGCGCACCCCCGCAACGTTTCCGGCAGGCGCGGCCCGCGTTTTTTCCCGAGGCGCTCGTCGCCCCGATGTTTGATGCCGGCGCCGCTTCCGCCGGTTCGCTAGACCAGGAGGATCCAGCCCCGCCAGTTTTTGCTTCACGCCTTCGCTGCAGTACCCGCTTCTTGCATTTGAATAATTAAAAGACCGTCAACGGCACACATTAATAATTACTGGAGACATCCATGAAGCGCAGTATTTTGTCGACCCTGTTGGCCACCTCCTTCCTGCTGCCCCTGAGCGGCACCGCCCTCGCCGATACCTATCCGGAAAAGGGCAAGCCCGTCACGCTGATCGTGCCTTTCGCGCCCGGCGGCGCCTCCGATATCCTGGTGCGCCTGATCGGCCAGCGCCTGGGCGAAGTCTGGGGCGTGCCGGCTGTCGTGCAGAACAAGCCCGGCGGCGACCAGGTCATCGCCATGCAGTCCCTGGCCCGCTCCGAGAAGGACGGCTACACCATCGGGCTGACCACCAGTAGCTTTGGCCTGAACAAGGTCGTGCGTGACGACTTCCCGCTCGATCCGGTCAAGGACTTCACGCCCATCGGCATCATCGGCCAGTCGAGCTACGTGCTGGCGGTCGGGGAAGAGTCGCCGATCAAGTCGTTCAAGGAACTCGAGAAGGCGACCCAGACCGGCGGCAAGCCGTATAGCTATGCCTCCTGCTGTTTCGGAACCTACTTTGCGGCCGAAATGGTCAAGTCGGCGACCGATCTGAAGGGCCTGCACATTCCGTACAAGGGCAGTTCGCCGGCGCTCAACGCCATGATGACCAAGGAGGTCGACTACATCGTCGATACCACCACCGCCACCAAGCCCCTGATCGCCGCCGGCAAGCTGCGTCCGCTGCTGGTCACCGGACGCACGCGTTCGGCCACCTTGCCCGATGTCCCCAACCTGACCGAGGCCGGCGTGCCGGGCGACTTCGAGGTGGGCGTGTGGTATGGCCTGACGTTCCCGGCGGGCACGCCCGAGCATATCGTCAAGAAGGCCAATGCCACGCTTAACGAAATCCTGGCCATGCCGGACGTGAAGGAGCGCATCGAGGGGCTGGATATCGAGGTCACGCCGACCACGCCGGCTGAAATGCAGACCAAGATTTCCAGCGACGTGGACAAGTACGTGGCCGCGGCCAAGGCGGCCAAGCTGGAGTTCGGCAAGTAAGCAACAAGAAGCCTGGCAGCAGCCAGGGGGGGAATGGGCGGCGTGCAACGCCGCCTTGCAGCACAGCATGCCCGGCCCATGGCCGGGCATGCGCCTGTTCAGGCCTGCGTGGCGCGTACGGCCTTCAGGCTGGCCTGATAGCGCCGGGTTTCCTGCCAGAAGGCGCGTGCCACCGGCGACAGGCGGCTTTCATTCAGGCACACCAGCCCAATATGGCGTGAAGTGCCCGGACTGAGCGGACGAAACACCACGCCTTCATAGCGGTCCGGCAGCGCGAGTTTGGCCAGGATGGAGACCCCCTTGCCGGCGGCCACCAGCTCCAGGATCGACATGAGCTGCAGCACTTCGAAGGTCACGCGCGGACGCAGGTCGTGGCGGGCGAAGAGTTGCGTCACGAGGGCCTGCGAGCCTGCGCGGGTCAGCACGAAGGGGTCGTGCGTCATGTCGGGCAACGGCACGGCAGGCAAGGCGGCCAGCGGGTGGCCGACGGGCAGCACCGCCACCAGTTCGTCCACGGCGAGGGTCTGGGTATCGAAATCGGCCTTGGGCAGCGTGACGGCGGCCAATTCCAGGCGGCGCTCGATCAGGTCGCGGGTGGTCTGCTCATCGGGCTTTTCCGTGACCAGGACTTCCACCCCGGGGTAGCGGGCCTTGAAACGCTCCAGCAGGGGCGGAAGCACGCGGATGGTGGCGCTGGCCCCGAAGGAGCCCAGCCGCAGCAGGCCGGTTTTCAGCTCCGCGCCTGCCAGGGCGGTTGCCTGCACCAGCTGCAGCGAAGCAAAGACGTCACGGACATGGGGCAGCACCTGTTCGCCGGTGTAGGTGAGCACCACGCCCGAGGCGTTGCGATCGATCAACTCGGTGCCCAGTGCGGTTTCCAGCGCCCGCAGCGCATGGCTGGTGGCCGAGGGCGACATGCCGAGCTTGGCCCCGGCGCCTGCGATGCCTTCGGAAGACACCAGCGTCAGGAGCAGTTCGAGTTGTCTTAAAGTGGGGGCGCTCATGCGGTAGCCTGCGGACTTGAACTGAATTTCAAGTGGCATTGTAGACCTTGCCGGCCGGCTTGGCGCGCGGTAAAGCAATACGATTATGCTGGGGCATCCGAGACGAGCGATCATGATCACCGGCATCAACCACACGACCCTGGCGGTTCGCGATCTGCAGCGGGCCTTGGCTTTCTATACGGAGATCCTGGGCTTGCGGCCTTTGGTCAGATGGGAGGGCGGCGCCTATCTGCTGGCCGGGGAGGCCTGGCTCTGTCTCTCGGTGGACGCCCAGGCGCGCGCTGCGCCCCATCCCGACTACACCCATCTGGCGTTCTCGGTATCGCAGGAGGCCTTCAGCGCACTGGGCGCGGCGCTGCGGGCGGCCGGGGCGCGGATCTGGAAAGACAACCGCAGCGAAGGCGATTCGCTTTATTTTCTGGACCCGGACGGCCACAAGCTGGAGTTGCATGTGGGCGATCTGGCGAGCCGCCTGCGCGCCCTGCGCGAACAGCCCTACGCGGGCCTGCAATGGTTCGACTGAGCCCGTCCGGGCGGCTTGTCACGATCGACCGGCCCGGGGCCTGGACGGCGAACTCAGCGCCAGAGCGCATGGAAGTGGTGCACCGGGCCGTGGCCCTGGCCGACTTCCAGCTGCCCGGCCGCGGCCAGGGCGGCAGTCAGGTAGTCCTTGGCCTGGGCGACTGCCTGCGGCAGGGGCAGGCGGGTCAGCAGCGCCGTAACCGCCGCCGACAGCGTGCAGCCTGTGCCGTGGTTGCTGCGGGTGGCGATGCGCGGGGCCTGGAGAATGGTGGCGCTGCCGGCGCGATAGAGCAGGTCGGGGCTGTCTTCGCTCTCGAGGTGACCGCCTTTGAGCAGCACCCATTGCGAGCCCAGTTCTCCCAGGGCGCGCAACAACGCCTGCATGGCGTCCAGCGAGCGCGGCTCGGCGGTCTGCAGCAGATCGCCGGCTTCCGGCAGGTTGGGCGTGATCAGGGTGGCCAGGGGCACCAGACGGTCGCGCAGCACGGCCACGGCGTCAGGCAGCAGGAGGCGGTCGCCGCTCTTGGCCACCATCACGGGGTCCAGCACGATCGGGCAGCGCGCACGCTGTTCCAGGCGTTCGGCAATGGCGTTGCCGATGGCGGCGTTGGCCACCATGCCGATCTTCACCGCATCGACCCGCACATCATCGAAGACCGCGTCGATCTGATCGGCCACGAAGGCCGGATCCAGCGGCACGAAACTGCGCACGCCCTGGGTGTTCTGTGCCACCACGGCCGTGATGGCGCTCATGCCATAGACGCCCAGCGCCGAAAAAGTCTTCAGGTCGGCCTGAATGCCGGCCCCGCCGCTGGGGTCGGTGCCGGCAATCGTCAGTACGTTGGCAATCATCGAGGGTCTCGCTAGGAAAGAGGGCCGCGCCAAGGAGTGCGGGCGCGTGGCTGGCGGGCATCTTAGCAAGGAATGGCAGGGCCCGCGTCCGCCTCGTCCGGGCGGGTTCCAGCCTGTGCCTGCGCCTGGACCCAGGCCAGAAAGGCCGCGACGGCGGGCTGCTTCACGGCCTCGGGACGGACCACGGCGTAGTAGGCAAACCGCGCGGGCCAGGGCGTGTCCAGCACCTGCACCAGGGTGCCGCGGGCCAGTTCGTCGCGCGCATGGGCCTGTGGCACCAGCGCGATGCCCTGTCCGGCCTGTGCCGCGCGCAGCAGCAGGAAGTCATCGCTCAGGCTCGGCCCTTGGCGGGCGCGGGCATCATCGGCTACGCCGTGGGCGCGCAGCCACAGTGCCCAGTCGGCACGCGCGCCATCCTGCAATAGCGCAAACGCCAGGCAGTCGGCGGGCGTTTGCGGACGCGGCGCCAAGGCAAACAGGGCGGGGCTGGCGACCGGCACCAGCACCGGTGTCATCAACAGCGTGCTGTGCAGGCCGGCATAGTCGCCCAGCCCGTGGCGCAGCGCGATGTCCACGCCGTCGTGGCGCAGGTCCGCCAGCACGGGGGTGGCGTCGATGCGCACGTCGATCCCGGGATGCCGGGACGTGAAATCCCCCAGCCGGGGTACCAGCCAGGCAGCCGCGAAACTGGCCTCCACGCTGACGGTCAGCGTCGGCATCGCATTGCCCGCGCACAGCCTCTGCAGGGTGTCATCGATGAGGTCGAAGGCCTGGCGCAGCGGCGGGTAGGCCTGCGCGCCCGCCGGCGTCAGGCGCAGGCCCTGCGGTTCGCGCAGAAACAGCGGCTGCCCGCAGCGTTCTTCCAGCAGACGTAATTGCTGGCTGACGGCGCCTGGAGTCACGTGCAGTGACCGGGCCGCCTGTTTGACGCTGCCGCCTTGCGCCACATGGACAAAAGCGCGCAATGCCAGCAGGGGAGGGACAGGGTTCATGAGGTTAGAAAATCTAAACAGTAAAGGCAGGATAAATCGCTTTATGAACCAGAAAAAGCTGCGGATCATGACGACTGTTCGCAAGGATTCTGATTTAGGAAAACTTCATTATGCCTGTCTTGCCTGTCGCCGCTCGCGATCCCCAGCCCGGCCTTGCCGGTTTGCACCTTTACACCGACAGCTCGCCCAATGGTTTCAAGATCACCATCGCGCTTGAGGAGCTGGGCCTGCCCTACACCCTGCATCATGTGCGCATCGAGCAGGGCGAACATCGCGAGCCCGCGTTTCTGGCATTGAATCCGCATGGCCGTATTCCGGTCCTGGTCGATGAGACCGCCGGCGTCACCCTGTTTGAATCGGCCGCCATCCTGCTGTATCTGGCGCAACGCAGCGGCCAGCTGCTGCCGCCCGATCCGCAGGCTCGCTGGCAGGCGGTGCAATGGCTGATGTTCCACGCCGCCAGTGTGGGGCCCATCCTCGGGCAGCGCGTCCACTTCGAGTGCGGTGAGGGTAAGGACCAGCCTGCTGCTGCCCTGCGCTATCGGGGCTTGAGCGAGCAGGCCCTGGCGGTGGTCGATGGGGCGCTGGCCTCGGGCGGCCCCTATCTCGGGGGTGAGGTCTACTCAATCGCCGATATTGCCCATTTCGGCTGGCTGCATATCGCGGCCATTGTGGGCTTTGATTTCTCGTCTCTGCCGCATCTGCAGGCCTGGTTCCAGCGCGTGGCCGCACGTCCTGCCGTGCAGCGCGGCATCGCCATCCCGGCCATCGCAACCGGAGCCTGAACATGCAAGCACGGAATCAGCATGACAGCGCGGTGCCCGAAGGGGCCTCGGCGGATGCCTTCGCCGGTCATCGTGGCTACCAGCGGCTTTTCCGAGCGCAGGCGCTCACGCTGGGGGTGTTCCTGCCATTGCGGCGTTTTGCCGGCGCGATGGAGGATCTGGCGGGCATGGCCGGCTGGGTGGAACAGATCGACCGGGCAGGATTCGGAGCGGTCTGGCTGCGCGACATTCCCTTGTGGGATCCCGAGTTCGGCGATGCCGGTCAGGTGTTCGACCCGTTTGTCTACCTGGCCTACCTCGCGGCGCGCACCCGCGACGTGGCGCTTGCGACCGGCAGCGCCATTTTCAGCCTGCGCCATCCGATCGACCTGGCCAAGTCGGCGGCGTCCATCGATCAGCTTTCGCAGGGGCGCCTGATCCTGGGCGCGGCGGCCGGCGACCGGCCGCGCGAGTTCCCCGCCTATGGCGTCGATCCCGGGCAACGGCCTGCCCGTTATGCGCAGGCGCTGGCCGATGTGCGTCATCTGCTGAGCGCCGAGAGCATGGGATTGGATTCGCCGCTGGGACGCTTCAGACAGGCCCGCTT
>JAEWJD010000059.1 GCA_023386765.1 Pseudomonadota bacterium
TTTGTGCCCGGGGGGGCCGGGCCGCCCCCCGGCCGCCCGCGACTGGCGCGCCGCCTATCTGCGGCGCACCTATGCCTGCGGAGCCTATCGGCCTTACGAGACCCTGGTACGCGAAGCCGCCCAGGAAACTGGGTTGCCGCCCGGCATGGCCGATGCACTGGATGCGCGCTGGGGCGAGCTCAAGCCCTGGGACGGCGTGGCCGATGTGCTGCAAAGCCTGCGTGCCACGCACAAGCTGGGTGTGGTGACCAACTGCTCGGAGCGCCTGGGGCGTCTGGCTGCCGAGATCCCCGGCGTGCCCTTCGATGTGGTGATCACTTCCGAGCAGGCCGGCTTCTACAAACCCGATCCGCGTCCCTATCAGATGGCCCTGGATGCGCTGGGTGCTCCGGCGTCGAAGACGCTGTTCGTGGCCGGTTCCGGTTATGACCTGTTCGGCACCGCGGCGGTGGGCATGGACACCTTCTGGCATAACCGCGTGGGCCTGAGCCTGCCGGCCGGTGCGCCGGCGGCATTGGCTGAATCGCCGCAGATCGGGCCTGTGCTGGAGATCGCTGCCCGCTGCTAAGAGCATCCCTGCCGCAAGGGCCTGGGGTCAGGCCCGCTCACCCGTTTCACGTTTTCAGGAACTGCAATGAAACTTGCCGCCCTGGCGGGCGCGTTGACCGCGCTCGCCCTTGCCGCGCCGCATTCACAGGCGCAGACCTGGCCGCAACGGTCCATTACGCTCATCATGCCTTTCCCCGCCGGCGGGCCCAGCGATGCATTGGCCCGCGCGGTGGCGGCCAAGCTGGCGGGCGCGCTGAAGACTTCCATCGTGGTCGAGAACGTTGGCGGGGCAGGGGGCTCAATCGGCCTGCAGCGTGTGGCGCGCAGTGCGCCCGATGGCTACACCATCGGTTTTGGCACCATCGGAACGCATGCGGCCAATATGTTGTTGTATGCCAAGCCGGCCTACGATGCCCGACGCGATTTTGCACCGTTGGGGCAGATCGGCTCGGCCCCCACGGTGTTGCTGGTCAAGCAGGGATTGCCGGTCAAGACCTTCGACGAGTTCGCCGCCTATCTGAAGGCGCATGCCGGTGAGATGTCATATGGCAGCGCCGGTGTCGGCTCGATTTCGCACCTGGCCTGCCTGATGTTGCTGGACGATCTGAAGGCCGATGTGGTGCATGTCCCGTACAAGGGGGTCGCGCCGGCCATGACCGGCCTCATGGGCGGGGAAACGGATTTCATGTGCGACCAGACCACGACCGTGCTGCCTCAGGTCGCGGGCGGGCGGGTGCGTGCTGTCGCCATGTTGACCCGTGCGCCGTTCGGCGGATTGCCCGGCGTGGTGCCGGCCCAGGCCAGCGGTCTGACCGATATCGACTTCCGCTCCTGGAATGGCCTGTTCGCGCCGCGCGGCACGCCGGCGCCGATCGTGCAGCAGTTCAATGCCGCCATCAACGAAGTGCTGGCCGATCCCGAGCTGGTGCGCCAGATGGGCGAGGTCGGTGTCGAGTTTCCCGAACGCCAGGCCAACACCCCCGAGCAGCTCTCGCAACAGGTGGCGCGGGCGCTGGAAGGCCTCACGCCGCTGCTGCGCGGCGCGCATGCTCAATCTCATTGAACACAGGAACCTTATGCAACTTGAATCTCTGGAAACGCCCGCTCTACTGCTGGATCAGACCCGCATGGCACGCAATATCGCGCGCCTGCGTGAGCGTCTGGCACCGATGGGTGTGACGCTGCGCCCGCATGTCAAAACCAACAAATCCGCCGATGTCACGCGTGAACTGGGAGGGCCTGGCCACCCGATCACCGTGTCCACGCTCAAGGAGGCCGACTACTTCCTGGCCCATGGCTGGCGCGACATTCTCTATGCCGTGGGAGTGGTGCCGTCGAAGTTGCCGCATATCGCCCGCCTGGTGGCGGCTGGCGCGCGCCTGAGTATCGTGCTCGATAACGTGGAGGCCGCCAGTGCGGTGGCGCAATACTGTCAGGAGCACGCCCTGTTTCTGCCGGTACTGATTGAAATCGATACCGACGGTCACCGCTCGGGGGTCGCCCCGGAGGATCCGTTGTTGCTCGATATCGCGGCCCGGTTACCGGGCACCCCCGCAAGCGGAGCCTGGCTGGCCGGCGTGATGACCCATGCCGGCGAGTCATACAACTGCCGCAGCCAGGCAGCCATCGAGGCCTGCGCCGAACAGGAGCGTGCCGGTGCGGTGCGGGCGGCGGCGCGCTTGCGCGCGGCCGGCTATGCCGCGCCGGTGGTCAGCGTGGGCAGCACGCCGACGGCGCACTTTGCGCGCGACCTGGAGGGTGTGACCGAAGTGCGTGCCGGCGTCTACGTGTTCTTTGACCTGGTCATGCAGGGCCTGGGTGTGTGCGACATCGACGACATTGCCCTGTCGGTGCTGTGCACGGTGATCGGTCATCAGCGCGAGAAGGGATGGTTGATCACGGACGCGGGCTGGATGGCTATGTCGCGCGACCGGGGCACATCGCGCCAAGCGGTGGATCAGGGTTATGGCCTGGTGTGTGACAGCTACGGCCAGCCGCTGGGCGAGCTCATCGTGGCCGACGCCAACCAGGAGCATGGCGTGATCCGCCATCGCAGCGACCCGCTGGCCACGCCCATGTTGCCCATCGGCACCCTGTTGCGCATCCTGCCCAACCACGCTTGCGCGACCGGGGCGCAGCATGACGGTTATCACGTGCTGCGGGGCACGGACGCCACCGTGCATGCCCGTTGGCCGCGCCTGAATGGCTGGGGCGCGCTATGAACGCTGCCTCTGTTCTGACGCCCCCGGTGGCCGGCCTGGCCACGCCGCGGGGACATTATTCGCATGTGGCGGTCGGTGCAGGCATGGCCTATGTGTCGGGGCAGTTACCCTTGGATGCCCAGGGGCTGCCACAAGCAGACCTGCCGTTGGAGGCACAGGCGCGTCTGGCGCTGGCTAACGTGCAGGCCGCGCTGGCGGCCTGTGCCTGCCACTGGCAGGACGTGTTGAAAGTGACGGTGTATCTGGCCGGCGTGGAGCATTGGCCGCAATTCGATGCGGTCTATCGTGAAGTGCTGGCTGCGGCACGTCCGGCGCGTGCCGTGGTGCCCGTGCCCGCCTTGCATTACGGTGTACTGGTGGAAATCGAAGCCGTGGCGGTGTTACCCGCCTGAACCGGCAGGCCTAGGCGGCGCTGGCGGTTTGAGGCAGATCGGGCGCGTGCGCCGCCTGCATGGCCAGCCAGGTCTCAAAACCTCCCTGCAGGTGACGCGCGTTCACGAAGCCCAGTCGCCGCAGGCGGTGTGCGGCGCGGGCCGCCGTGGCGTCATGCGGGCAGGCGCAAAGCGTCACGATGCAGGTGGTGCGCGGCCATTGCCGCACCAGGCGGGGCAGTTGCGCCAGGGTCACCAACTGGGCACCCGGGATGGTGCCCAGCTCGGCCACCAGAGCCGGGCTGCGCAGGTCCAGCACCTGAGGCCTGCGGGCATCGTTGACCAGCTCGCGCCAGTGTTCCTGGGTAATCGAGGGCATGGCAGCCAGGCGCAGGAAGGCGTGGCGATGCCAGAGCTTCCAGGCCAACCACAGAGCCAGCAGGCTCAGCGCGGCCAGGCCCAGTACCGGCGCATGGCTTTCCAGCAGCCCGAGGGCCTCGTCGACCTGTGTTCGCAGCAGCCAGCCGGCAAGCAAGGCGCTGCCGGCCCACAAGGCAGCCCCGCCGCCGGCGGCCAGGGTGAAGCGCGCCAGCGGTATGCGCAGCACGCCTGCCATGGGGGCGGCGACTGCGGAAAAGCCGGGGATGAACTTGGCGAACAGCAGCGACCAGGCGCCCCAGCGGCCGAAGCGATCGGCTGTCTGCGTGACACAGCTGCCCGGGTTGATGGACAGTTTGCACATCCAGGCCAGCACGCGATAACCGAAGCGCCGGCCGATGCCGTACCAGAGGCGGTCTGCCAGCATGGCAGCCAGCAGCGCGATGACCATCAGTACCAGCAGTTGAGGGGCGCCAGCCGCGAGACTGCCTGCCAGCAGCAAGGTGGGCAGCACCGGGATGGGCAGGCCCATCTGCTGCAGCAGCACATTGGCAAAGACCACGCCCGGGGCGTAGTAGGTGAGGGCGGCGCGAATCGCCGCAGCGTCGAAATCCATACAGTGACGGCCGTGTGGGCCGGTAGCGGGCAGTCAAGTCAGGCGCAGGGCCGGAAAAACCGGCCCTGGCCGTATTTTACTGCGCCGCCTGGCGCGCCGCCCTCATACCCCTGCGCGCCGTGTGCCGGAGAGCGGTGGCCTCAGGCGTTGACGTCGACCACCACACGTCCGCGCACCTGGCCCGCCAGCAGGGCCTGGGACACCGGGATGCTCTCGCCCAGACCGATGGTGGGCCCGGTCAGGCGCGCGAGCTTGCCCGTTTCCAGTTCGGTGGCCAGACGCTGCCAGGCGAGCTCGCGTTGTTCCGGGGGGCAGAGCATGCAGTTGATGCCGACCAGGCTGATGCCGCGCAGGATGAAAGGTGCGACCGAGCTGGGAAAATCCATGCCCTGGGCCAGACCGCAGGCCGCCACCACGCCGCCGTCGTGCAGGGTGGCGCAGACATTGGCCAGCGTGTGGCTGCCGACCGAGTCGATCGCCCCTGCCCAACGGGCCGTACCCAAGGGCCGGCCCGGTTGGTTCAGGGTGTTGCGATCGACAATCTCGGCTGCGCCCAGCGCCTGGAGATAGGCGGCTTCCTGGGGCCGGCCAGTCGCTGCCGCGACACGATAGCCCAGGGTGGAGAGCAGCGACACCGCCACGCTGCCCACGCCGCCGGCCGCGCCGGTCACCAGGATGTCGCCGTGTTGTGGCGTCAGGCCCTGCCGTTCCAGTGCCATGACCGCGAGCATGGCGGTATAGCCGGCCGTGCCGATGGCCATGACGTCATGCAGGCTCAACTCGGGCGGCAGGTGCACCAGACCATCGGCCGGAACGACAGCTTGCTGCGCCAGGCCGCCCCATTGGGTCTCTCCCAGCCCCCAGCCGGTGATCAGCACCTCGTCTCCCGCCTGAAAGCGCGGGTCGGCGCTGCTTTGCACGGTGCCGGCCAGATCGATGCCCGGCACCAGCGGGAAACGGCGCAGGATGGGAGCCTGGCCCGTGATGGCCAGGGCATCCTTGTAGTTCAAGGTGGAGTACGCCACCTTGATGCGTACACCTTCGGCGGGAAGACGGTCCTCGGTCACGCTTTGCAGGGTGCTTCGGTAGCCGGCGTCGTCTTTCTCGGTCAGTATGGCTTGAAACATGTCGGATCCAGAAAAGAGGGGCTGAGAGTCATTCGCGCAACGGAGCAAAGCGTGGCGCCAGCCCAGCCCGAAAGCCGCCGTCAGCGGCTTCGGAGAAGACGGCGCGCGCCTGGTTGTGCGGATGCAGCGGCGCTTCGCGCAAGGACAGCACCGGGCTGACGCAGGCGTCCAGCGGCTCGAACACGGTGCTCCAGTGCGCGCGTGTCTGGGCTAGGAAACACTGTGCGAAACGCTGGCGCAGCGCGTCCCAGTTAGCCGGGTCATCGCGTGTCGGCAAGGTGGCTTCGTCCAGGCCCAGCGCTTGCACGAGCACCTGGTAGAACTGCGGTTCGATGGCACCCACCGCCATGTAGCCGCCGCATGCGGTTTGATAAACACTGTACCAGGGAGTGCCACCGTCGAGCATGTTGACTCCGCGCTGATCGCGCCAGCTTCCCTGGGCCAGCCGTTCATAGACCACGCCGCTCTGGCGCACGGCGCCGTCCAGCATGGCGGCATCGACCACGCAGCCCTGGCCGCTTTCGCGCGCGCGCAGCAAGGCCGCCAGCAGACCGATCACCATGAACGTCCCGCCGCCGCCGTAGTCGCCCACCAGGTTGAGAGGGATGGTGGGCGGGCCGTCCTTGGGCCCGATGGCATGCAGGGCGCCGGACAGGGCAATGTAGTTGATGTCATGCCCGGCGCGCAGCGCCAGCGGGCCTTCCTGGCCCCAGCCGGTGACGCGCACGTAGACCAGGCGCGGATTGATGGCGTGGCAGTCCGAGGGGCCCAGGCCCAGCCTTTCCATGACACCGGGCCGCATGCCTTCGATCAGTACGTCGTGCTCGGCGATGAGCGCGCGCACCCGGGCCTGATCGGCGCTGGATTTCAGATCCAGGTGGACGTCCTGGCGGCCGCGTTCGCTGAGCGTGTCGGCGCTCTTCGCAGGCTGGCCCGGTTGCGGCCGGCAGACGCGGGTGATCCGGGCCGCCATGTCGGCCAGCAGGCTCACGCCCCAGGGGACCGGGCCGATGGCAGAGAATTCCAGCACCTTCAGGCCGGCCAGGGGGCCGGCGGTCGGGAGGGATGGCGAGGCGGCGGGCATGGTCATCACAACACTCCTTCGGATTGCAGGCGCTGGAATTCGTCGGGGCTCATGCCGAGCTGCTCCAGGTATATCTCTTGATTGTGCTGACCCACTGCCGGCGCCGGCTCGACCTTGCGTTGCGGCGTGTGGCTGAAACGGGGCACCACGCCCTGCATGCGGATGGGCCCCAGGGTGGGGTGCTCGACCGACACGATGTTCTCGCGCGCGGCATAGTGCGGGTGTTCGACGATGTCGGCGATGGTCAGGGCAATGGCATAAGGCACCCCTTCGGCATCGAGGGCGTCGCACACGGTTTGCAGCGGGGTTTCGCGTATCCATTGGCCGACGATCTCATTGAGCTCCTCGACCCGGTTCCAGCGCTGGGCATGCGTGGCCAATGCGGGATCCTGGTGCAGGTCAGGCCGTTGCATGGCCTGGCACAGGCGGCGAAAGACCGCGTCACCCGAGCAAGTCAGGGTCATGTAGCGGCCATCGCTGGTCTCGAAATTGTTGCCCGGCGCGGCACCGTAATGCACATTGCCGGTGCGTGTGCGCACCAGGCCCAGGCGGTCATAGGCTGCCGTCATGGATTCGGTCATGCGGTACATGGATTCATACAGGGCCAGGTCGATCTGCTGGCCGCGCCCGCCATTGACGTCGCGATGATAAAGCGCGGTCATGATGGCGAAGGCCCCCAGCGTGGCCGTGAAGTAATCGGCCATGGACGTGGCGATGCGTACCGGCGGACGGTCGGGGTAGCCATTGAGTGCCATGATGCCGCTGAAGGCCAGGCCGATGCGGTCGTAGCCGGCCCGATTGGACAAGGGGCCGGTCTGGCCGAAACCGGAGACACTCAGCATCACCAGGCCCGGGTTGATCTCGGCCAGCGCCTCGTAGCCCAGGCCCCACTTCTCCAGGGTGCCGGGACGGAAGTTTTCCAGGACAACATCGGCGCGCGCCACCAGACGCTTGAGGATGGCCTGGCCCTGTTCCGTGCGCAGGTTGAGCGTGATGGATTTCTTGTTACGGCCATCAACGTTCCACCACAGGCTTTCCTCTTCCAGGAACGGCCCCAGGCCGCGCAGGGTGTCGCCGCTACCGGGTTGCTCGACCTTGATGACGGTTGCGCCGAAATCGGCCATCAGGGTGCCGGCGACCGGTGCGGCCACCATGGTGCCGATGTCGATGACGATAAGCTTGTCCAACATGGCGCCGGCTTTGGCCGGGGCGGATTGGGAGGGTTGCTGCGGGGTGCTCATGCTTGGTCTCCTCGGGCCAGTGACAGGTGTCCCGGCTTTGATTGGTATGGGATGTGTCGCGTACAGGCGTGGGCATGCCGCCCGCATGGCGGCAGGCAGGCTTGCAGCGCCGGGGTGGGGCAGGGTTAGCTGTCGGTGAACACGGGCATGCGCTTCTCGCGGAAAGCGGCCACGCCTTCAGCGTAGTCATCGCTCTGGGCGATGTCCTGCAAGTCACGGTTCACGCGCACGAACGACTCCGACGGCCCGCTGGGCACGACCTGGCTGACGAATTTCTTCAGGGTTCGCAGCACCATGGGTGCCAGCGTGGCGAGGTGGCGGGCCATCTCCAGGGCTGCCTGTACATGCTGGCCATCGGGTACCAGTTCATTGACCAGGCCGACGTGGTAGGCGCGTTGCGCACTCATGGGTTTGCCGAGCAGGATGATTTCCATCGCCGCCTTGTGCGGGATGCGCCCGGCCAGGCCGGCAATCATCCCCTGGGTCAGGCCGAGACGGCCTTCCGGGTAACTGAAGCGCGCATTCTCCGCGGCCACGGCCAGGTCACTCATCATGGTTATCACCAGCCCGCCGCCCACGCACCAGCCGCTGACGGCGGCGATGATGGGCTTCTGGGTCGCGATGCCCAGACCCGGCAGGCAGCGCCATAGCTCGGGCATGCTGTCGATATCGGCGCCGGCCGAGAAGGCCTCATTGCCGGCACCGGTGATGACGGCCACGCGCCGCTGAGGGCAGGCGTCGAATTCGGCGAAGGCCTGCTGCAGGTCAATGGCGGTCTGGGCGCTGATGGCATTGCGCCGTTGTGCCCGGGTGATCGTGAAGAGGCTTACGCCATCTTCGAAATGCTCCACGCTGATATTGCCCACGTTGTCTCCTCGATGTAATGGGGCAGGGCCTGGCGGCCTTGCCATGGTCTACCTGGGCGTGATGGGCTTGCGCGTTGCATCCGCCGCAGTTTTATCGTTGCGTGTAGCCGAGCCGGGACGAAATGCTGTTGGCCAGTTCGATCAGGCGCGGCACGGTATTGCTGATGACTTCATCGGTAATGCGTTCGGCAGGGCCGGAAATGCCCAGCGCGCCGATCACGCTGGTGGTGGCGTCGCGCAGCGGTGCGGCAACGCCGATGACCTGCTCGCGCCATTCCCCGGTGTTGACTGCGTAGCCGATGCTGCGGATCCGGCGCAGTTGCCGGTGCAGCTCCTCGGCGCTGACGATCGAGCGCGGCGTATGGCGTTGCAGCTGTTCGGCGGCGGCGGCAACGGTGTCTTCACTGGACCAGGCCAGCAGGGCCTTGCCGGTTGCCACGCAGGCCGCCGGCGCGCGTCCACCGACCGTGGTGTAGGCGCGCACCGGTTGCGGGCTGTCGATCTTTTCGATGTAAAGCACTTCCACGCCTTCCAGGATGGAAAGGTGGACGGTCTCTTCGGTTTCCTTGGCCAGCAACTCCATGTAAGGCAAGGCTTCGCGCCGCAGATCGAGACGGCGGAACACCTTGGCGCCGAGTTCCCACAGTTTCATGGTGAGCTGGTAGCGGCCGGTTTCGCTGTCCTTGCGTGCGAAGCCCTGGTGCACCAGACCCTGCAGCAGGCGGTGCACATTGCTTTTGCCCAGCGAGAGCTGATTGGCCAGTTCCGTGACCCCAGAGCTTTTTTCGTTGTTGGCCATGGCTTCAAGGAGAACCAGGCCCTTGAGGAATGTCTTGTCCACGTTATCTCGCTTCCATCAATGGTTGTGCCGATCCGGCGCGCGCCGACGCCTGCTTGTGGCAGGAGCGGTGCTGCGGGCTGGACGGGCATAGAACGGCCTTACGGGCCCGTCCGGCGACATCATGGCGGCGATCCGTCGAGGATCGGAGAGAAGGGGCCGGCGCGCAGCATCCGGCCGGGATCGGCCGCGTGCGCGGTTGCGGCGGCCATGCATGCAGACCGGGCGTCAGACGCCCGCCCTGTGTGTCGCCAGGCGGTTTGCCGGCTATCTTACGGCATCCCCGTTGCGCACCGGCACGGACAGGGTCATGCGGTGGCAGGGATGCGGTCGGAAAGCGGGCGGCCGTCATGGTGCGATTCCGGGTGGGGCGCAGCCGGCCTCAGCCCGCCTCCTGGACTGAGGCATACCCGGAAACGAAGCGTTTGCGTTCGCCTCTGGCCGGGTCGTAGACATGGCGTTCGACCTTGCCGATATCGGCGCCGTAGACATGGATGCTGATGGACACCCTGTCATCAAAGACATTGGAGACGCGATGGATGTCGCCGATGGTCGGGGAGACACAGGCCGTCATCCCGGGTTGCAGGGTCTCCTTGTCCGTGACGGCGTAGCCTCCGCCGGCCTGCGGCCCGAATTGCTCGGAGAGCTCGGCGCCCCGCAACATGCCGATCACGCCCCAGACGGTATGGTCGTGCACCGGCGTCTTCTGGCCCGGGCCCCACACGAAGCTGACAATGGAGAAATCGCCACGCGGACAGGCGTACAGACAATATTGCTGGTAGTACTGGGGGTGCGGCTGTGCGAAGCGTTCCGGCAGCCAGTCGTCATGGCGCACCAACGCCTGCATGAGCGGCTCGACCGAGGCCAGCAGGCGTGCCTCGTCACCTTGAGCTGCGTCGATCTGGTGGCGCAGGCGGTCTATGAAATCATCCAGGCGGTTGGCAGTCATGGTGCGGGCTCCGGGAGTAGGACAAGGGCAGGGCGGGCGCCATCAAGGGCCCGCCCCGGCATGGCGATTTACTTGCCGATAAAGACAGGTTCGCGTTTTTCCCGGAATGCCTTGAACCCTTCCTGGGTATCGTGGCTGCGTTCCAGCATGTGCAGCTGATACAACGTGCGTGCCATCTGCTCCGACGGGCCGCGCTTGACCACTTCATCGGTGATGAAGCCCTTGAGGGTGCTGTGCACCAGCGGCGCCATGGTGGCCAGCTCATCGGCCATGGCGACCGCGGCCTCGACCTGCTTGCCGACGGCAACCACCTCGTTGACGAAGCCCAACTGATAGGCGCGCTGGGCATCCAGGGTGCGGCACAGCAGGATCACTTCCATGGCCACGTGATAGGGCAGGCGGTTGACCAGGCCGGAAATGATGCCGCCGGTAAAGCCCACCTTGGCCTCCGGGTAATAGAACTTGGCCGATTCCGATGCCACGATCATGTCGGCCATCATCGCCATCACGAGCGCGCCGCCGATGCACCACCCGCTGACGGCGGCGATGACCGGCTTGTTGGTCTGTGAGCCCACGCCGGGGATGCCGCGCCACAGCTCCGGCATGTCCTTCAGGTCGGCGCCGGCCGAGAACGCGTCGTCGCCCGCACCCGTGAGCACGGCGGCACGGCGGGTGTCATCGCGGTCGAAATTGATGAAGGCATCCTGCAGCTCTTCGATCAACTTCTTGTTGAGCGCGTTCTTTTTGTCCGGTCGGTTCAGCGTGATGATGCTCACGCCGTTGTCCTTGTTTTCGACGCGGATGAACTCGTAATTCGACATGTCTCGCTCCAGGGTTGTCGTTCTAATGGGTAAGGCGGCTTGCAGGGCCGCTCAGGTAATCAGCAGGCGGGCGTCGACGGCGCAGGCTTCGTCGGCGTTCACCAGCAAGGGGTTGATGTCGATCTCGAAATCGTGCTTGCCCAGGTCGTGCATCATCCAGCTCAGGCGGACGATGGACTCGACCACTGCGTCCAGCGCGACGGCCTTGCCGCGATAGCCTTGCAGCACCGGCCACAGCGTCAGGGACTGCAGGCCTTGCAAGACGGCCTGGCGCGTGACCGGGGCCATGGCCAGGAAACGCTCCGGCAGCAGCTCCACCAGGGTGCCGCCCGCGCCCACCACGATCACCGGGCCGAAGGTGGCATCGCGTCGTCCGCCTACGATCAATTCCACGTGGCCGTGCACCATGCGTTGCACCAGCACCCCTTCGATGCGCGCGCCCGGCCGGCGCAGTGCCACGTTCTGCAGCATCTGGTCATGGGCCTTGCGGACGTCCTCTTCGGAGCCCAGGCCGGTCACGACGCCGCCGACATCGGATTTGTGCACGATGTCGGCCGAAACGATCTTCAGCACCACCGGATAGCCCAGTTGCCGGGCAATGGTGGCGGCGTCTTCGGCGGTCTGGGCGATCCGGCCTTCATTGGCCGTGACGCCGTAGGCGGCGAGCATGGCCTTGGTGTCATGCTCGCTGTACTGTCCGGGGCTGAAAGGCAGGGGCGCGCGCGGGCAGTCGGCCGGACGCGGCTGGGCGGCCACCGGTTGCATGGCCTGCCATTGCTGGGCGTGGCGCAGCGCCTGGACGGCGTCGGCCGTGGAGTTGGCATACGGCAGCCCCAGTTCGGCCAGACGCTGACGCACCGGGTCGGAAGTCTGCCCGGCATCGACGGCCACGATGACCGGTTTGCGGTGCTGACGGCCCTGTTCGGCCAGGGCCTCGATCAATTGCATCTGCCAGGGAATCGGCGCCATGGCGGTGACGCCCAACACGGCATCCACGGCCGGCTCCTGCTGGATTGCCTGGCAGGTCAACTGCGCGCCGGCGCGTTCATCGCCCGCTGTGCGGGCGCCGAAGTCCAGCGGATTCTTGATCTGGCGCGGCGGATAGCACTGGCTCAGCAGCGTGCGCGTCGGCTCGCCGAACTCGGCCAGGGCCAATCCGGCTTCGGAGGCGATATCGGCAGCCAGTGCACCGCCACCGCCCGAAGGCGACACGATGGCCAGATGGCGCAGTGTGCGTGCCGGCTGCGTGGCCAGGTAGTTGGCCGTCAGCAGCATGATGTTCAGGTCTTCGAGCACCAGCGCGCCCTGTTCGCGGCAGGCGGCCTCGAACACGGCCGCATCGCCGGCGATGCTGGCGGTATGCGAGAAGGCCGCCTGCTGGCCAGCCTGGGAGCGGCCGGCCTTGACGATCAGCAAGGGCTTGCCGGCTTCGCGCGCGGCGCGCGCGCAGGCCAGAAAGCGCGGGGCGTCCTTCAGGCCCTCGATATAGGCGCAGATAACCTTGGTGCTGCGGTCGGCCACCATGAATTCGATGAAGTCGCAGACCTCCAGGTCGGCCTGGTTGCCGACCGAGAAACCATGGCTGAAGCCGCCGCCCATGCTCCAGGCCTTGTCGAAGGCGGTGGTCATCAGTGCGCCGCTCTGGCTGACGAACCCCACGGGACGCTGCGGCAGGCTGCTGCGCTCCAGGATCGGCGACGAGCACAGCACCAGCCCCTTGTCCACGCTGATGATGCCCAGGCAGTTCGGGCCCACCAGCCGCATGCCGTGTCGCCTGGCGATCTCCACGAGCTCGCGTTCCTGCGCCTGGCCGGCTTCGTCGACATCCGAGAATCCTGCCGAAATGATGATGCCCAGGCGGGTGCCACGCTGGGCGGCCGCGATCACCTGGTCACGCACGAGGTGGCTGGGCAGCGCCAGCACAAAGGCGTCGGGCGCGGCGGGCAGGGCGTGCAGGTCGGGATAGGTCTTGATGCCGAACAATTCCTGGCGGCCGGCGTTGATCGGGTACACATCGCCGCCGAATCCGTGGCGCAGCAGATTCTTGAACAAGCGTCCGCCAAATTTACTCTGGTCTTCCGAGGCGCCGATCACGGCCACCGAGCGTATGTCCAGCCAAGGCGCCGGTCCTGTGGAGAGGGCGGGCGCATCAGTCGGGCAAGCTTGTTCAGTCATCGTGGTGTCTCCAGATTTAAAACGTGATTCCAGAATTTAGAACGGCATGGGGTGTATTTAAAACTGCTATTTGGGATGGCGTCAACCGCATATTTCCCCTTATCCATATAACCTGACGATTTATTAGGGGAAACACTTTGTTGACCCGGTTCGGCTTGCTCCAATATCATAAATTTAGTGGAACATCGTTCCATTATTTAGAACAAAGGAGACGGGAAGATGAAGCTTCAGAATTTGCTGTTAGCTGGGTTGGCCGTTGCAGTAGGGATGCAGGCGTTACCGGGGGTGGCGTCGGCGCAGGGGCTGCAGGGCAAGCCGATCACCATCGTGGTGCCCTTCCCGCCCGGAGGGACCTCGGATCTGATGGGGCGCATCATGGCCAAGGGCATGTCCAAGCGTCTGGGCGTGCCGGTCGTGGTCGACAACAAGGGGGGCGGCGGCACCCTCATCGGATCTCAGCATGTGGCGCGCGCCGAACCCGACGGTCATACCTTGCTGCTCGCGGCGACGCCGCATGCCATCAATGCATCGCTTTACAAGAACATTCCCTACAACACCCGCAAGGATTTCCGCACCGTGGCCTACATGGCCGAAATGCCCTTGATGCTCGCCGTGCCGGCAGACAGCGAGTACAAGACCGTCCAGCAGCTCGTCGATGACATCAAGTCGGGCAAGAAGGAGCTCACCTATGGTTCGTCCGGCATCGGGGGGTCGCCGCATCTGGCCACCGAGCTTTTCCTCAAGCCCATCGGCGGGCAGGCCGCACACGTACCGTATCGGGGCAGCAACCCTGCAGTGATGGACCTGGCCGCTGGCCGCACCACGTTTGCCTTCGATACGCTCTACCTGATCATGACCCAGGTCGAGGCCGGCAAGCTGCGTCCGCTGGCCCATACCGGCACCCAACGCCATCCGCGCGTGCCCGATGTGCCGACCTTGAGCGAAAGCGGCTTTCCTGATTACAACGTCACGTCCTGGTTTTCGATCGCCGCCCCGGGCGCCACGCCTGATGCCGTCGTGGACAAGTTGAATCAGGCCATCAACGACACCCTGAAAGATCCCGAGGTGGTGGACTTCCTGACCAAGCAGGGAATGATGATTACCGGCGGCAGCGCCAAGGATGCCCAGGCGCGCCTCTTGAAAGAAATCGACACCTGGGAGCAGGCCGTGAAGATTTCCGGCGCTTCGATGGACTGAACCCATCCGGCCGGCCTGCCAGCGTGGCAGGCGGGAGAGTAAAAAAAAGGCCAACCCGTGAGGGTTGGCCTTTTCAATACTTTGGAATCTGGTGGAGCCGGGGGGAATTGAACCCCCGTCCGCAAGCCCTCCGCAGTCAGTTCTACATGCTTAGTCGATCTATTTGGATTTAACCCCTGACTTAGCCGATCAACGGGCCGGACAGAGGCGATTCACGTAATTTAAGCCTGAACCGTGTGACCCCAGCGCAGACCGATTCCTTGTGAATAACACTGCTGCGGTTCGAGGGTTGCCCCCCTAGGAAGTTGCCTTCCTCCGCCTGACCCAAGGACAGATCAGTGCAGCGGCTCACCGCTTAAGCGGCGAGAGCGAAACGCTCGTCGTTGGCGTTTAGTTTGTTTCCAGTGGTTTTACGAGCGTACTGGTGCTCGGCATGCCCTGAGCTGTTTCATGACCCACGTCGAATCCGGATCGGCCCCAAGGGAACTGCGTATTGTACGTGAAATCGGGCCGGAATGTAGAAATTCAAGGGCTGAGGCGTGCTAGCAGCGGGGTGATCGCATCCCAGAGCGCCTGCGGCGAGTCGACCCTGGCGTCGGCGCGCCAGGCGTCGATGTCTTCGTCCTTGTCGACATAGCCATAGGCGGCGGCGATGGCAGGCATGCCGGCGGCATGGGCTGCCTGGATGTCGCGCAGATCGTCGCCGACATAGAGGCAGCGATGCGTGCCGAAGCCGGCCTGGCGGGCGGCATGCTGCAGGGGCAGGGGGTGGGGTTTGGCGTGCGCCGTGGTGTCGCCGCAGACCAGTACGGCGCTGCGCGCGGACAGGCCGAGGAACTCGACGATCGGTTCGGCGAGGTGGGTGGCCTTGTTGGTGACGATGCCCCAGGTCAGTCCCTGATCCTGTAATTGCTGCAGCAATTCGGCAATGCCGGGGAAAAGTCTGCTTTGTTGAGTCGAGGCTTGCGCGTAATCGTCCAGGAACTGCAGGCGCGTCGTGTCGTACTCGGGGTGCTCAGTGGTCATGCCCAGTGCTGCGCGCAGCAGGCCGCGTGCGCCCTGCGAGGCATAGGGACGCAGCGCCTCGTAGGGCAGGTCGGCCAGGCCGCGGTGGGCGCGCTGCCGGTTGGCGGCCGCGGCCAGATCGGGGGCGGTGTCGGCCAGCGTGCCATCGAAGTCGAACAGAACCAGGGCGCTCATTTGCGGGTTGCCATCAAGTAGTTGACCGAGGTGTTGGCCGTGAGGAAGTAGACCTGCGTGATGGGGTTGTATTCCATGCCGCGCATGCTGCTGGGGTTCAGGCCGGCCTGGCGGGCGGCGGCTGCCAGCTCGCTGGGTTTGATGAAGCTCTCGTAGCTGTGCGTGCCACGCGGCAGCAGGCGCAGCACGTATTCGGCGCCGACAATGGCGAACAGAAACGACTTGGGGTTGCGATTCAGGGTGGAGAAGAACACCCAGCCGCCCGGCTTGACCAGTTCGGCGCAAGCGCGCACGACGGAGGCGGGGTCCGGCACGTGTTCGAGCATTTCCATGCAGGTCACCACGTCGTAGTGCCCGGCTTGCTCGGCAGCCAGGGTCTCGACCGGTACGGCGCGATACTCGACCTTCACGCCGGATTCCAGGCCGTGCAGGCGTGCCACCTTGAGCGATTTCTCGGCCAGGTCGATCCCCGTGACGTCAGCGCCGTTGCGCGCCATGGCTTCGGAGAGGATGCCGCCACCGCAGCCCACGTCCAGCACGCGCAGCCCGCTCAGGCTGCCGGCCAGCTCCTGTATCCATTCCAGGCGCAGGGGGTTGATGGCATGCAGAGGCTTGAATTCGCTCTCGGGATCCCACCAGCGGGCGGCGAGGGCACTGAATTTATCCAGTTCTGCCTGGTCGACATTGACGCCGGAGCGGGTGTGGGTATCAGCAGTGGTCATGGG
>JAEWJD010000062.1 GCA_023386765.1 Pseudomonadota bacterium
CCCTGGCCCGAGCTGTTGCTCGCGGGGCTGTTCGGCGGTTGCCTGTGGCGTTTCGGGCTAGGCTGGCTGGCCTGGGCTGCCATGGCGTATTGTCTGGCGCTGGCCTTGATGGCCTGGATAGACTGGCGCAGCTATCTGTTGCCGGACATGCTGACGTTGCCGCTGATGTGGGCCGGCCTGCTGGTCAATCTCGGCGGTGCCTTTGCGCCGCCCCTGCAGGCCGTCGCGGGCGCCGTGGTGGGATATGGTTTTCTATGGCTGTTTTTCCAGGCCTTTCGGCATATCACGGGTCGTGAGGGCATGGGCCAGGGTGACTTCAAGCTGATGGCGGCGCTGGGTGCCTGGCTGGGGGTGGAGATGTTGTTGCCGGTCCTGTTGCTGTCCAGTCTGCTCGGAGTGATGATGGGGGTGTGGGATCGGATGCGCCGCGGCCACGACAGGCCGCAGCCGTTTGCGCCCTGCCTGGCCCTGGCAGGTGTGTGCGTGTTGTGGTGGCGGCCGGAAGGGCTGGCTTGGTTTTGATGAGGCAGGCATGTTGAAAATAGGGTTGACCGGCGGTATCGGCTCGGGCAAGACCTGGGTGGCTGACAGATTGGCGGAATGGGGGGCGTCGGTGGTTGACACCGATGCCATCGCGCACGCGCTGACCCAGCCCCAGGGTTTGGCGATGCCCGCCATCGAGCAGGCGTTCGGCACGCAGGCACTGCGTGCCGATGGCGCCATGGATCGTGACTGGATGCGCGCGCATGTTTTTCGCGAACCGGCTGCGCGCACGCGCCTCGAAGGCATTTTGCATCCCTTGATCGGAGTGCAGACGCGCCTGGCGGCAGCCGGCGCCCAGGGGTGCTATCTGGTGTTTGTCGTGCCCTTGCTGGTAGAGTCGGGCCGTTGGCGCGAGCAGGTCGATCGCATCTGTGTCGTTGATTGCGACCCGGAAACCCAGGTCGCCCGGGTGCGGCAACGCAGCGGGCTGACGGAGGCCGTCATCAGGCGTATCATGGCAGCACAGGCCGCGCGAGCGACCCGTCTGGCAGCCGCCGACGATGTGATCGTCAACGATGGCGACACCACGACGGACACCCTGCTGGCGCGGACTCGACATCTGCATACACGTTATCTGTCCATGGCTAGCGGACAGGGACGGCCGCAGGAACCGGCGGCCGGCCATTCTTGACCACAACCCCGGCCTGCCGGCCGATCTCAGACGGGCTTGTTGCCAGCGTGACTCTCTACGAATATCCCTTCAACGAACGTATCCGGGCCTATCTGCGGCTGGAGTGTCTCTTTGACCGCCTGGTGTTTTTCTCCGGCGCAGGGGACCACCGCCTGCATCAGGTGGCGATGACGACGTTGTTCGATATTCTGGACATCTGCGAGCGCACCGACATGAAGGGCGCGGTGCTGCAGGATCTCGAGCGTCAGCGCCTGGCGCTGGGCGGCTTGCGCGACCATCCCGGCGTGGCCCAGGAGGCCCTGGAGTCCATGCTCCTGGAACTGGAGCGCGTGTTTGCCGCGTTGTCGGTGGTCGGCAAGACGGGGCAGGTGTTGCGCGAGAACGAATGGCTCGGCAGTCTGCGGGGCCGTTTCAGCGTGCCGGGTGGCGCCACCCAGATGGACATGCCTTCCTACCACGCCTGGCAGAATCGCCCCGAAGCCCAGCGCTTGGCTGATCTCAGAAGCTGGATCCAGCCTTTCCAGGCGCTGCAGGATGGCCTGACGCTGGTGCTGCGTCTGCTACGCGGTGCCGGCCATCGCAGCGAAGCCCTGGCCGAGGCCGGCGCCTATCAGCAGATGCTGGGCGGCAAGGTCTACCAGTTGTTGCGTGTCTGGGTCGATCCGGAACGCGGCTGTTTTCCTGAGATCAGCGCCAACAAGTACATGGTGTGGATCCGTTTCTCCGCGCAGAGTGGCGAACTCAAGCCGCAGCAGATCTGCCGCAGTGTCGGGTTCGAGATGGCCTTGTGCGCGGCCTGAAACCGCTGGCCTGCATGCCCTGCCTTGGGCAATAGCGCTGTTCCAAATATAGGGACGCATTAAAACGCTTCATACCTGTTGCGCTCCATTTCAGAAGCCGGCAAGAACCCTGCCGCAAGGAAGCGGTCTGAGCGAGAATAGCTGCTCCCTGTCCCTTCTTTCTCCACGGGCTTTCGTGGATGCGCCCCATGTCTGAATCGTCGTCCGTTCAAACGCCAGTGCGTCGTCGCCGGCTGTTGCTCATCCTGGTGCTGGTTGCTGTTCTCGCGGGCATCGCCTGGATCGTCTTCAAGCCCGCCAAGCCCGCGGCCGGCGCGCGTGGACCGCGCGGGCCGGGAGGGCCGGCCGCCATGATGAACATGGCCATCCCGGTCAAGGTCGAAGCTGCTCGCAGCCAGGATATCGAGATCGTGCTGCGCGCCCTGGGCACGGTCACGGCCTACAACACGGTGGTGGTGCGCAGCCAGGTCAGCGGGGAGCTGGTGAAGGTGGCCTTTACCGAAGGGCAGACCGTCCAGGCGGGTGAGCTGCTGGCCCAGGTCGATCCGCGTCCCTACGAGGTGGCGCTGGCGCAGGCCCTCGGGCAGCAGCAGCAGAACCTGGCGCAACTGGAGAATGCGCGGCGCGACCTCAAGCGCTACCAGACCCTGCTGAAGCAGGATTCGATCGCGCGCCAGCAACTCGATACGCAGGCGGCGCTGGTGCGCCAGTACGAAGGCGTGGTCAAGAGCGACCAGGCAGCGGTGGACAGCGCCCGCCTGAATCTGACTTATTCAAATATCACGGCGCCGATCAGCGGCCGGCTGGGGCTGCGGCAGGTGGACCAGGGCAACTTGGTGTCCAGCAGCGACGCCAACGGGTTGGTGGTCATTACCCAGACCGAACCGATTGCCGTGGTGTTCTCCCTGCCGGAGACGCAGCTGCCGCAGGTGTTGGCGCAACTGCGCGCCGGCCGCCAGCCGGTGGTGCAGGCCTATGACCGCAGCGACACCCAGTTGGTGGCCAGCGGCGTGCTGGAAACCGTAGACAACCAGATCGACGTGGCCACGGGCACCGTCAAGCTCAAGGCTCGCTTCGAGAATGCCGACCAGGCGCTTTTCCCCAACCAGTTCGTGAATGTGCATCTGCTGGTGGAAACGCGCCCCGATGTCACGGCGATCCCGGTGGCGGCCGTGCAGCAGGGTTCTATCGGCAGCTATGTCTTCCTGGTGCAGGCCGACGATACCGTCGAGGTGCGGCCGCTTGAGCTGGGCGCCATCAACGGCGCCTGGGTTGCCGTCAACAAGGGCCTGCAACACGGTGAGCGTGTGGTGGTCGAAGGCACGGATCGCCTGCGCGCCGGCAGCAAGGTGCAGGTGAGCCGTCCGGCCGCGGGCGCGCCGGCCGCTACTGCGGCGCAGGCCGCCGGCGAGCCTGGCAGCCCGCGTCCCGCCTCTACCCGGTAAGGTACCGTGAATCTGTCGCGCCTGTTCATCCTGAGGCCGATCGCCACCATGCTGTCGATGGTGGCGATCCTGATCGCCGGCCTGATCGCCTATCGGCTGCTGCCGGTGTCGGCGCTGCCCGAAGTGGACTACCCCACCATCCAGGTGGTGACGCTGTATCCGGGAGCCAGTCCCGATGTCATGACCTCGCTGGTGACGTCGCCGCTGGAGCGTCAGTTCGGCCAGATGCCGGGCCTCAAGCAGATGTCGTCCAGCAGTTCGGGAGGGGCCTCGGTCATCACGCTGCAGTTCGGGCTGGACCTGCCCTTGGACGTAGGCGAGCAGCAGGTCCAGGCGGCCATCAATGCAGCCTCCAACCTGCTGCCCAATGACTTGCCGGTGCCGCCCATCTACAACAAGGTCAATCCGGCCGATGCCGCCGTGCTGACCCTGGCCATCACCTCGCCCACCGTACCCTTGCCCAAGGTCCGGGATCTGGTCGACACCCGCATGGCGCAGAAGCTCTCCCAGGTGCCAGGCGTGGGGCTGGTGAGCGTGGCCGGCGGGCAGCGCCCCGCGGTGCGCGTGCAGGTTAATCCGCAGGCGCTGGCAGCGGCCGGAATGAGCCTGTCGGAGTTGCGCAGCGCCGTCGTGGGCGCCAACGTCAACCAACCCAAGGGCAACCTGGACGGCCCCTTGCGTTCGACCACCATCGATGCGAATGACCAGCTCAAGACGCCGACGGACTACAACAGCCTGATCCTGGCCTACAAAAATGGCGCACCCCTGCGTCTGTCGGACGTGGCGCAGGCGGTCGAGGCGGCCGAAGACGTCCGCCAGGCGGCCTGGGTGGGCGGCGAGCCGGCGATCCTGCTGAATGTGCAGCGTCAGCCGGGCGCCAACGTGATTGACGTGGTCGACCGCATCCGGGCCATGCTGCCGCAGTTGCGCAGCGCCCTGCCGGCTACCCTAGATCTGCAGATCGTGGTGGACCGCACTCAGACCATCCGCGATTCGGTGCGTGACGTGCAGCACGAGATGCTGATGGCCATTGCCCTGGTGGTGCTGGTGACTTTTGTGTTTCTGCGCAGCGCCACCGCGACCTTCATCCCCAGCGTGGTGGTGCCGTTGTCGCTGATCGGCACCTTTGGGGTGATGTATCTGGCCGGTTTCAGCATCAACAACCTGACGCTGATGGCGCTGACCATCGCCACGGGATTCGTGGTCGATGACGCCATCGTCATGATCGAGAATATCGCGCGGCATATCGAGCAGGGCGAGTCTCCCATGCGCGCCTCGCTCAAGGGGGCCGCCGAAATCGGCTTCACGCTGGTGTCGCTGACGCTGTCGTTGATCGCGGTGCTGATCCCGCTGCTGTTCATGCAAGACGTGGTGGGGCGGTTGTTTCGCGAGTTTGCCGTCACGCTGGCGGTGGCGATCCTGATCTCGCTGGCCATTTCGTTGACGCTCACGCCCATGATGTGCGCCCGGCTGCTCAAGCGTGAGGACGAGCGGGTCGAAGGCCGTTTCCATCGCTGGAGCGGCGCGCAGATCGACCGCTTGATCGCCGGCTACGATCGCATGCTCAAGGTGGTGTTGCGCCACCAGCCGCTCACGCTGGTGGTGGCCATCGCCACGCTGGCCCTGACGGTGCTGCTGTACATCATGGTGCCCAAGGGTTTCTTCCCGCAGCAGGACACCGGGCTGTTGCAGGGCATCACCGAGGCGCCGCAGAGTATTTCGTTTGTCGCCATGTCGGAGCGCCAGCGCGAAGTGGCTGCCAAGGTGGCCGAGGATCCGGATGTGGCGGCGGTGTCGTCGTTCATCGGGGTCGATGGCAGCAATGCCACCCTGAATACCGGCCGCATGCAGATCGCTCTCAAGCCGCAGGCCGAACGTACCAGCGCGATGCCGGACGTCATGGCGCGCTTGCAGCAGAGCGTGGCGCAGATGCACAACGGCATGACCTTGTACGTCCAGCCAGTGCAGGACCTCACCATCGAAGACCGGGTGGCGCGCACCCAGTACCAGATGACGCTGTCGAACCCGGATCTGGCCGAACTGAGCACCTGGGCGCCGAAACTCGTGCAGCGCTTGCGGCAGATCCCGCTGCTGGCGGATGTCAGCCATGATCTGCAAGATCAGGGGCTGCGCACCTGGGTCGAGATCGACCGCGACGCCGCCTCCCGCCTGGGCATCACGGCGGCGATCATCGACGAGGTGCTTTACGACGCCTTCGGCCAGCGCCTGATCTCCACCATCTTTACCCAGTCCAATCAGTACCGCGTGGTGCTGGAGGTCTTGCCTCAGTTCCGTCGCGATGCCAGCGCGCTGGGGCAGATCCATGTGCCGACCTCCAGCGGCGGGCAGGTGCCGTTGTCGTCCGTGGCCCGTATTTCCGAAGGGCACACGGTGCTGGCAATCGCGCGTCTGGATCAGTTCCCGATGGTGACGGTGTCATTCAACCTGGCGCCAGGGGCTTCGTTGTCGGAGGCGGTGCAGGCCATTACCGAGGCCGAACGCGAGATCGGCATGCCTGCCGCGATCGATACGCGCTTTCAGGGCGCAGCACTGGCGTTCGAGGGGTCCATGTCCAGCACGCTCTGGCTCATCCTGGCGGCCATCGTGACCATGTACATCGTGCTGGGTGTGCTCTACGAGAGCTTCGTCCATCCGGTGACCATCCTGTCCACGCTGCCCTCGGCCGGGGTGGGGGCGTTGCTGGCGCTGCTGCTGACGGGCACCGATCTGGACATGATCGGCATCATCGGCATCATCTTGCTGATCGGCATCGTCAAGAAGAACGCCATCATGATGATCGACTTCGCCCTGGAGGCCGAGCGCAAGCAGGGCATGTCGCCGCAAGCCGCGATCCACCAGGCCGCGCTGCTGCGCTTTCGCCCCATCCTGATGACCACACTGGCAGCGCTCTTCGGCGCATTGCCCCTGATGCTTTCCACCGGAACGGGTGCCGAGTTGCGTCAGCCGCTGGGGCTGGTGATGGTGGGGGGGTTGTTGCTCAGCCAGGTGCTGACCCTGTTCACGACGCCGGTGATCTATCTGATGTTTGATCGCCTGGCGCACCGCGGCAAAGATCCGTTGTCCGCCAGGGCTTCTGTATGAACTTGTCAGCGCCCTTCATCCTGCGTCCGGTCGCCACGACATTGCTGGCGCTGGCGGTGGTGCTGGCGGGCTTGCTGGCGTACCGCTTCCTGCCGGTGGCTCCGTTGCCGCAGGTGGATATCCCGACCATTTCGGTCTCGGCCAGCCTGCCCGGTGCCAGCCCGGAAACCATGGCGTCCAGTGTTGCCACGCCGCTGGAGCGTTCGCTAGGCAGCATCGCCGGTGTGACCGAAATGACGTCGCGCAGCTCGCAGGGTTCGACCCGCATCACGCTGCAGTTCGACCTCTCACGCGATATCGACGGGGCGGCGCGCGACGTCCAGGCCGCCATCAATGCGGCGCGTTCGCTGTTGCCCACTGGATTGCGCAGCAACCCCACCTATCACAAGGCCAATCCGTCGGCAGCGCCCATCCTGACGCTGGCCATGACCTCCAGCACGCTGTCCCAGGGCCAGCTCTACGATCTCGCCTCCACTATCGTGGCGCAGAAGCTGGCCCAGGTTGACGGGGTGGGCGAGGTGACGGTCGGGGGCAGTTCGTTGCCGGCGGTGCGCGTGACCCTGAACCCGGGCGCGCTCTCCAACCGGGGCGTGTCGCTGGACCAGGTGCGCCAGACGCTGTCCAGTGCCAATGCGTTGCGCCCCAAGGGCCTGCTCGAGAACGATCAGCATCATTGGCAGATTCTCGCCAGTGACCAGCTCAGCCGGGCAGAGCAATACCGGCCGCTGATCGTTGCCTGGGTGGATGGCGCGCCGGTGCGCCTATCGGATGTGGCCACGGTCGAAGATTCGGTCGAAGACCTGTTCCAGACCGGGTTCTACAACGACAGCAAGGCCATTTTGCTGATCGTGCGGCGTCAGGCCGACGCCAACATCATCGAGACGGTCGATGCCGTGCGCGCGCAACTGCCGCAGCTGGCGGCTTTTTTACCCGGCGACGTCAACCTGGCCGTGGCGCAGGATCGCAGCCCCAGCATCCGTGCCTCCTTGCACGAGGCCGAGCTGACGTTGGTGATCGCGGTCGGTTTGGTGGTGATGGTGGTGCTGATGTTCCTGCGCCGCTGGCGGGCCGCCTTCATTCCTTCGGTGGCGGTGCCGGTATCGCTCATCGGCACCTTCACCCTCATGTATTTCTGCGGCTACACGCTCAACACCATGTCGCTGATGGCGTTGATCGTGGCCACCGGCTTCGTGGTCGATGACGCCATCGTGGTGCTGGAGAACATCATGCGCCACGTCGAGCGTGGCGTTCCGCCGCTGCGCGCGGCACTGCGCGGTGCGCGCGAGGTGGGCTTCACGGTGCTTTCCATGAGCCTGTCGCTGGTGGCCGTGTTCATTCCCATCCTGCTGATGGGCGGCGTGGTGGGACGGCTTTTCAGCGAGTTCGCGGTGACCCTGTCGGCCGCCATCCTGGTGTCGCTGGTGGTTTCGCTTACGCTCACGCCGATGATGTGCGCCCAGATGCTGCGCCCCGAGCCGCCGGCCCCGCCGCGCAGCCTGGGCGGCTGGTTTGCGCGTCGACTGGATGGCATGCACCGGGGGTATGCCAGCTCGTTGCGCTGGGCGCTGCGCCATGGCCGATTGATGATGTTGCTGCTGGCCGGCACCATCGCCCTGAACGTCTATCTTTACGGGGCGGTGCCCAAGGGTTTCATGCCGCAGCAGGACACGGGCCAGTTGCTGGGGTTCTTCAGGGTCGACCAGGGAACGTCGTTCCAGGGCACGGTGCCCAAGCTGGAGTATTTTCGCAAGATCATGCTGGCAGATCCGGCCGTCCAGAGCGTGACGGCCTACGCTGGCGGGCGCGGCGGCAGCAACAGCAGCTTCATGATGATCCAGCTCAAGCCGCTGGCCGAACGCGGCGTGAGCGCCGACACGGTCATCAACCGCCTGCGCGGGCGGCTGCAGCGCGAACCGGGTGCGCAGCTTTTTCTGGTCTCGCAGCAGGACATCCGCATCGGTGGGCGGCAGAGCTCGGGCTCCTATGACTACACCCTGATGAGCGGCGACCTGTCCTTGCTGCGCGCCTGGATGCCCAAGGTGCAGCGCGCCATGGCCGCTCTGCCGGAGATCACCGACGTCGACCTGGACAGCGAAGACAAGGGGCGCCAGATCAAGCTGGTGATCGACCGCGATGCGGCCACCCGCCTGGGCATCGACATGGCGTCCATTGCCGCCGTGCTCAACAACTCCTACAGCCAGCGCCAGGTTTCGGTGATGTACGGGCCGCTCAACCAGTATCACGTGGTGATGGGGGTGGACCCCAAATTCGCCGAGGATGCCGAATCGCTCAAGCAGCTGCACGTGGTGGCCGGCGATGGCAGCCGCGTGCCGCTGGCCGCCTTTGCGCACCTGGAGGTGGGCAATACCCCGCTGAGCGTCAATCACCAGGGGCTGTTCGTGGCCGACACGATCTCCTTCTCGACCGCACCCGGTGTATCGCTGGAGCAGGCGATCCAGGCGATCGACCGCGCCGTGGCTGGTATCGGGCTGCCCTCCGATCAGATCCAGGCGGGTTTCCAGGGTACGGCTGCCGAGCTGCAGAAAACCCTCAGCCGCCAGCCTTGGCTGATCCTGGCGGCGTTGGTGGCGATGTATATCGTGCTGGGCATGCTCTACGAGAGTCTGGTGCATCCCCTGACCATTCTGTCGACCCTGCCTTCGGCCGGGGTGGGGGCGTTGCTGGCCTTGATGGCACTGGGTACCGAGTTCACCCTGATCGCCCTGATCGGTGTGTTCCTATTGATAGGTATTGTCAAAAAGAATGCCATCATGATGGTGGACTTTGCCCTGGCCGCCGAGCGCAGCCAGGCGATGGCGCCGCAAGAGGCCATCTACCAGGCCTGCCTGACCCGTTTCCGTCCCATCATGATGACCACGCTGGCCGCGATCTTCGGTGCCTTGCCCCTGGTGCTGGCCACCGGTGCCGGGGTCGAGATGCGCCGGCCGCTGGGCATCACCATCGTTGGCGGGCTGATCGTCAGCCAGGTGTTGACGCTGTACACCACTCCGGTGGTCTATCTCTATCTGGATCGATTCCGTCACTGGGCTCGCCGCCGCTGGCGCGCCGCCCCTGCTACCCATGATGCCTAAGTCTTTTCGTGCTTCCTTCCTGAGCCTGGCCGTCACGTTGACGTTGGCCGGTTGCGCCGTCGGCCCCGACTACCAGCGTCCCGAGATCGACATCGGAACCCGCTTCAAGGAGGGGCAGGCCGTCGAGGGCTGGAAGCCGGCCCAGCCGGCCGACACGGCGGTACGCGGGCAGTGGTGGGGCCTCTATGGCGACAGTGTGCTGGATGACCTGATGCAGCGCTTGAACGCAGCCAACCAGACGATCGCCCAGGCCGAGGCCAACTACCGCCAGGCCCAGGCCCTGGTGGGCGTGGCGCGTGCTGGTTTTATGCCGACCGTGGGCAGCACGGCCGGCGTGACCCGTTCGGGCGGTGGATCCTCCTCGGGGTCGGGCAGTACCACGCGCCAGTACTCATTGACCGGCAACGTCAGCTGGGAGGCGGATCTGTGGGGGCGCGTGCGCCGCGAAGTCGAAGCCAGCCGTGCCGACGAGGCTGCCGGCGCCGCCGATCTGGCAGCCACGCGGCTCTCGGCCCAGGCTTCGCTGGCCCAAAACTATTTCCAGCTCCGGGTGCTGGATGAGCAGAAGCGCCTGCTGGAGGCGACGGTCAAGGCCTACGAGCGTTCGCTGCAGCTGACCCGCAACCGTTACGAGGTCGGCGTGGTTGGCAAGGCGGACGTGGCCGTCGCCCAGACCCAGCTGGAGAGTACGCGCGCCCAACTGGTGGATCTCGGCTGGCAGCGCGGCCAATACGAGCATGCCATCGCGGTGCTGGTGGGGTCGGCGCCATCGCAGTTCGACCTGCCGGCCATGACCTTCAGCCAGCAGGTCCCGGCGATTCCGGTCGGCCTGCCGTCGACCTTGCTGGAACGCCGTCCCGATGTGGCGGCCGCGGAGCGGCGTGCCGCTGCCGCCAATGCGCAGATCGGCGTGGCCCAGGCCGCCTGGTTTCCGGATCTGACGCTGTCGGCTTCGGGTGGGTTTCGCCATGGCCAGTTTGCCGAATGGCTGACCGCGCCGGCACGCTTCTGGTCGCTGGGGCCAGCCCTGGCCTTGACCATCTTCGACGGCGGTGCGCGCGAGGCGCGGGTCGCCTCGGCACGGGCCGGCTACGATGCCCAGGCGGCCGCCTACCGGCAATCGGTGCTGACCGCCCTGCGGGAAGTCGAAGACTATCTGGTGCAGCTGCGGGTGCTTGAACAGGAGCAGGACGTGCAGCGCCTGGCGCTGGAGTCGGCGCGCGAATCCTTGCGGTTGACGCGCAACCAGTATGAGTCCGGCCTGGTCGATTACCTCAGTGTGTCGGTGGTGGAAACCACGGCCTTGAACAATGAGCGCAGCGCCATCAGCCTCATGGGTAACCGCCTGATCGCCAGCGTGCAGCTGATCGCCGCGCTGGGCGGCGGCTGGGAGGGGCTGGCCGCGCCGGCTCCCGAGTCGCCCGCGCAGCAAGACCCTCAGGGATAGACCACGCTGTATTGCACATAGCTGACGACCTTGCCTGCGTTCAAGGTATTGTCCGATACACGCACATAACGTGCCAGATAGCGCAGGGTGGCTTCTTTGGTGGTCGCCCCGCTGGTAGCCACCAATGCCACCGACTTGGCGTTCTGGGTGGCCAGGGGTTCGCCCAGCCGGATGGTGCTGCCGTCCAGGTTGGCCAGCTGGATCTGCACGTTCTGGAACACCATGGCGGCAGAGCGGTCCGGAATGCTGCCGGCGGCTTCGCTGGGAGCGGCTTCCTTGTAGGCGATCAGGTTGCCGGTGCCGTAGTCGGTGGTCGAACCGGGCTCGAAGTACAGCTTGAGCTGACCCGTCAGTGCGGAAGGACAGTCCGTGACGCGGATGGTGAAGACAGTCGCCCCGGCAGTTTCGCCATTGCTGCGCAGGGCCGAGGCGCCGATCCGGGGCAGCGTCACCATGATGTTGTGTGGCGGCAGGTTGCCGTCGATCTTGCAGGTTTGGTCGGTGATTTCACCGGTGATGGTGATGGTGCCGTCCACGGCCAGCGCCGGGCTGGAGCAGAACAGCGTCAGGAGGCACAGCGGGGCGGATAAGCGTAACGGTTTCATGGATGACGGCCGGAGCCGGGAGCAGGACAGGCAATAGTTAACCGATTCCCTGCGCGGCTTGTTTCCGAGATGCCTGTCGCACGCCGGAAGCCCGGCCTGCGAGGTTCAGGGATACAGGATGCTGTACTGCACATAGGCCACGATGCGGCCCGCGCTCACAGCGGCGGACTCGGTCTTGATGTAGCGCGCCAGGTAACGCAGGGTGGCGGTTTTCTTGCCGTCGGTCGCGGCTGTCAGCGCTACGCCCTGGGCGCCGCTGTCCAGGCTGCCGATGCTGATCGTGCTGCCATCGGCGTTGGCCAGCTGGATCTGCACGTTGCTGGCCTTGCCCTTGCTGGAGACGTCGGGAAGCTTGCTCTGGATGGTTGCCGCGCTATCGCCGTTGGTATAGGCATGAAGATTGCCGGTCGTCAGATCGACCGTGGCGCTGGGCTCGAAATAGGCCTTCACGTTGCCGCTGAGCGCCTCCGGACAGTCGGTCAGCTTGATGTCGAACAGCGTGGCGCCTGCCACATCGCCCTTGGCTTTGAGGGCCGTACTCGAAATCTTGGGTAGATTGACCAGCAGGTCGGCTGGCGGCGTCACGTTGTTGATCTTGCAGGTCTGCTCGATGATCTCGCCGTTGATGGTGATCGTGCCATCGACAGCCAGCGCCGGGGCGAGGGGGGCGAGGGTCAGGCTGAGGCAGGCCAGCGGGATGGGCCAACTGCCCGGGGATAGGGAGAGTCGCGGCGTTTTCATTCCGCCATCATTACCCACCGGGGCTTCGGACGGGGCTGATCCATGCGTGAATCAGGTGAACCCCGGCATCGGGGTTCAAGGGTAGACGATGCTGTAGTTCACGTAGGTCACCAGCTTGCCGGCCCCGACGCTGCCATCGCCGCTCTTGATATAGCGGGCCAGGTAACGCAGCGTGGCCGCCTGGCTGGCCAGCGTGGCGCCCTGGGCCTTGCTGTCTGGCGCCCCGATCGTGATGGCCGTGCCGTCGGTATTGGCGAGCTGGATCTCGACGTTGCTGGTCCTGGTCTGGCTGGCCTGGTTTTCCGGGATGGCGCTGGCCATTTCCTTGGCGGAGGCAGCGGTGTTTTTGTAGGCGTAGAGATTGCCGGTGTCGTAGTCGGTGGTCGGGCCGGGTTCGAAATAGGCTTTGACCTCCCCGCTCAGCGACTCGGGGCATTCGGTCAGTTTTATCAGGAATGCCGTACTTCCGGCGATATCGCCCTTGGCCTTGAGCGCACTGGTGGAGATCTTGGGCAGGCTGACCAAAATGTGAGCGGGCGGCTCGCTGCCGTTGATCTTGCAGGTTTGCTCGGTGATCTCGCCATTGATGGTGATGGTGCCATCGGCCGCCCGGGCCAGCGGGCTGCAGGCCAGCAGCGCCGGCAGGGCCGCGAGGGGAATCAGGCGGGCGGGATGAAGACGGTGGGAGGAGGGCAGTGTTGTCATGCCTGGATCATGACCCGCCAGGCGCGTTGGCGCGCGCGGTAGTGGCCTGTGGCGGGATCGAATCAGACAGATTCCTTATGGGTAGGCGATGGAGTACTGGACGTAGGTGTAGAGCTTGCCGGGTGTGATGTCGCCGGAACTGCTTTTGTAGTAACGGGCGAGATAGTGCAGGGTGGCAGTCTTTTTGCTGTCTGTGCCGTTCTGTAGCTCGACGCCGGCGGCGGTGTTGTCCGGCGCGCCGATCTTGATGGCCGTGCTGTCCGGGTTGGCCAGCTGGATTTGGACTTTCTGGAACTGGGTCTGGCTGGCCTGATTGCTGGGAATGGACGAGGCCTTGGTCTTGTCTGCCGTGGCGGTGTAGGCGATGAGATTGCCGGTGTCGTAGTCGACGGTGGGGCCGGGCTCGAAGTAGGCTTTCACCTTGCCGCTCAGGGTGGCTGGGCATTCGGTCAGCGCGATCACGAAGGCGGTCGCGCCGGCGACGTCGCCTTCGTTCTTCAAGGCGGTCTGGCCGATCTTGGGCAGGGTGACAAGGATATCGGCCGGAGGGGCCGTGCCATTGATCTTGCAGGTGGAATCGATGATCTCGCCGTTGATGGTGATGGTGCCGTC